>DASZQE010000564.1:0-8181 GCA_035550175.1 Phycisphaerales bacterium
TGGACAGACGTCCACACCAAGGTTCTGACAGAGGGATATTCAAAGGCAGGCGATCCAAATCCGCGGGCGGGATTGTTCATTTACAACGTATTGAACAAAGACACCGTCCATATTGACGTGGGTAATGACCCGGACCAATACATCTACGGAATAGATTTCACGAAGGATGGAACGGAGCTTCTGTTTCACCGGATGAATCGCAGGCAGAATGTCGTTGAGGTGCTGGCTGCGAGCGTGAAGACTGGGCAATCGCGCGTGGTGGTGAAAGAAGAACAGAAAACGTGGCAGCGGCAGGCTCCGGAGATGAAATTCCTGCAGGACGGATACCGCTTCATCTGGGAAACAGAGAAAAACGGATGGAAGAACTATGAATTGCGAGATCTTGGTGGAAAGCTCATTACGACACTGACGAACGATGAGTTTCCTGTGAACAAGATCGAGATGATTCGAGAAGAATCATCGCTTCCGGGCGGCGGAACGCTTTATTACACGGCGTTCAGCGATGTGAACAAGCTCAATTCGCAACTGCATATCGTGAATCTGGATGGAAGCGGACACACGGTGCTGACGAAACTTCCGCTCAATCATCGCGTGAATGTTTCGCCGAACGGCAAATGGTTCGTGTCGGAATATCAATCGATAGAGATGCCGCCGACCACAGGGTTGTTTGACAACACTGGCAACGAAGTGGCGGAGCGTGCGGAGAGCGACACGACGAAGATGAAGAAGATGGGGCTGGCGTGGCCGGAATCCGTCATTTGTGCTTCGCCTGACGGCGAGACGGAGTTGTACGGCGTTCTGTACAAGCCATCAAATTTTGATCCGCACAAGAAGTATCCGCTGGTGATATCGGTGTACGGCGGGCCGGAGTCGCAGTCGGTAGAGAATGTGTTCAAGCCCGCACAGCCCGGGTGCGAACTGGGATTTCTGATCGCGCAGTTCGACAATCGCGGCACGGTGAACCGCGGCAAGAAGTTTGAGGAAGCTTTGTATCTGAATCTCGGGAGCGTGGAGCTTGACGATCAGGCTGCGGGCGTGAAATTTCTTGCTCAGCGAGAGTATGTGGACGCGACGCGAGTCGGCATTTTCGGTTTTTCGTATGGCGGCTACATGTCGGCACTTGCGCTGCTGAAGCAGCCGGATGTGTTTCAGGTTGCAGTGGCGGGCGGCACCGTGACGGACTGGAAGAATTACGACAGCATCTACACGGAGCGGTACATGCAGACGCCGCAGGCAAATCCGAAGGGGTATGAGGAAAGCAGTTGCCTGACGCACATTGACGCGCTGAAAGGGCACCTTCTGCTGTTGCACGGCATGGTTGACGACAACGTGCATCCGACGAATCTTTGGCAGTTTGTCGATCTGCTGCAGAAGGCCGGGAAGCCGTTCGACATGATGCTTTTTGCGAACTCGGGCCACGGATTCCGAATGATGGAGGCGGAGTATCGGTGGCCGTATCTGTACGAGCACCTGATCGGCGACCATGCGGAGGAATCCAAGCCATCACTTGCGGCAGGGGCGGATACGAAGAAGGAAAGAGAATCCGTTCCACAGTGAACCGGCTTGACTTCAATCAATGAAGGATCGCACGCAGGCTGCCAGCATGCTGCGCGAGCAATCGACGGGCTGGAAGGCTGTCCAATTTTCGATGATGCATAACGATGGCGGTCTTGACTTCGCCATCTGCGGATTGGAGAAGGTCAATTGCCTGCTGGCGACCGAGCTCCGGACAAATCTGCATGATGATGCGGCAGGCGCGATCACGAAGCTTGAGGTTTGTGGCGCGAACATCGACCATGAGGTTGCTGTGGACCTTGCCGAGCTGCGTGAAGAGACACGTCGTGATCATGTTGAGCACAATCTTGGTTGCGGTGCCCGCCTTGAGGCGCGTTGAGCCCGTGAGCAGTTCCGGGCCGGTGCTGAGAACCATTGTGAGGTTGATGAAATCGTTGCGCACCGGCGGGAAAGCGCAAGTCAGCAAAGCGGTGAATGCGCCAGTATGCGACGCGAATTCAAGTCCGCCCAGGACATATGGTGTGGTTCCGCCGGCCGCAATTCCGAGAACACAATCGTTGTGCGTGAGATTGAATTCCGTGAGTGCGGCGTCGGCACCGTGCGGATCGTCTTCAAGACCTTCGGACGATTTGCGAAGCGAGGCATCACCGCCGGCGATGATGCCGATGATCTGGTGCGGGTCGGATTGAAACGTCGGCGGACATTCAGAGGCATCAAGCACGCCGAGGCGACCACTGGTTCCTGCGCCGAGATAGATCAATCTGCCGCCTGCGCGCACATGATGTGTGAGATGAACGATGAACGATGAAATGTCAGGCAAGGCGGAGGCGATGGCGCTGAACACTTCTCGCTGATCGTCAAGGAAAAGATCCAGGAAATCGGGAATTGAAAGGAGATCGAGATCGTGCGAACGAGGATGGCGTCGCTCGGTTGGGAGATGGCTGCGATCGGGAATGTGCGAGGATGCGGCGGACATGCAGAGACATTGCAGAAAGAAAGCCCGGCAGAGGCGCCGGGCTTTGAAGTGTACTCAGAGTCGGGATTTATCCAGCATCAGCGGCAGGAAACGGGACGCCGATAGACCGGGCGGCACGCATCCCGCTGGGCCTGCGCGTATCCGCTTGCGTATGCGCGAGCATAGGCGTCACGGTATCCGGAAGCGAAAGAGGCATTGACACGGCACAGGTCCAGGTGCAGGCAGTCATCGAACCGCTGATGCCGGATGGCATCCTGATAGCCGGCATTGAAGCCATCGCGTGCGCCTTGCGCCATGCCGGCTTCAAATTGCCGACGAGACTCGCGTGCTTCAAACGACGCGAGATCATCATGACGGTCTGCGCCGATCCGGATTGAAATTGAGAAATGCGAATCAGCCTTGCGAATGATTCTCGGAGCATCATCATTGCCGTGACGACCAGATGCGTGGGCGGCAGGCACAGCAGCGAAGGCCATCAGTACTGCGCAGGCCGCAAGAATGGATGTGCGAAATGAACGTACACGCGAAGTTGAATTCAGGATTGTCATGAGAGGTTGTCCTTCACGTCATGTGAGATTGCAGATGCAGTCATGTTCACCCGAACGTGACACATCATGCGTGACGTAGAAGACCCATATGCATTCGTTGCATTCCGTAGTGAAGGACCGAGAAGATGTAAAGAGCGGGAAGATGTGAGGAGGGACATCGCGGAACAAAAAAAGCCGGACCTGTATGGTCCGGCGTTCAAGAGCAAAAGTCCGCTGAAACGATCGCAAGAACGCGCGAGGGCGTCGAGGCAACCGATGACGAGTTACACCATCTCCTTCAGTGCCTTCAGCGGCTGAACCTTGACCACCTTGCGAGCGGGCTTGGCGGGAACATCCATGAGTTCACCGGGCTTGAACGGATTGGGGACACCTTTGCGAGCGGGACGGGCAGGCTTGATCACGCGCTTGACCTTCATAAGGCCGGGCACCGTGAAAATTCCAGGACCGCGGCCGGCGAGATCCTTCTTGATCAACGCTGCCATTGCTTCGAAGACACCTGCGACCTGCTTGCGAGTGAGGCTGGTTGACTCAGCGATATCGCTGTAGATCGCGCTCTTGGTACGAGGTTTGTTTTCCGCCATTTTGTTGGACTTCGTCATCGTCACGTTCTGAATCCTTTCGTTGTTGTTCGCGGGCCGCACGGCCCGATTCGAGGTCGAAATGTACTGTGACTTGTCGTGCGGGACAAGTGTTTGGCCCGAGAAATACAGGGTTTTTTGGACTTGTGCAAGGGGGAGGGGAAATTCCGCGGCGCGAAAAAAATGCTGAGCGTGTCACGATGAGCGGGGAATTCAGGTTCGGATCACAGCCATCGTGAATCATTTGACGCGAGCAGGTTGGAGTGCGATCATGGGGCAGTTGAAGTTCAGGACAGGTGGCCGAGCGGCTGAAGGCGCCGGTTTGCTAAACCGGTTTATGGGGTATCCCCCGTAACTCGGGTTCGAATCCCGACCTGTCCGCTGATTGAGATGGATGGATTGACGGCTGCAATCGGTGCGCAAAGCATTGATTGGGTTGTTGTTGCGCGATATCTGACTGCCGGGTGACAAAAAAGAAAACCCCCGACCCAATGGGCCGGGGGTGATGGATTCAGAGCTTGCAAGGATACCTTACGGACAGGCACCCCAGCCGAGAATGATGGCTGTCAAGTCATCGATATTGACATTTCCGTCATTATTGATGTCGGCAGTGGCATTGCTGGTACCCCAAGCGAGGATCACTGCGGTCAGATCATCAATATTGACCACACCATCGCCGCCGGGCGGAGCAATGTCCGGGGCACACTGCGGCACCAGAGCACGGATTTCGATGTCATCGATATTCCAGCCGGGATAGGTCACCGAGGTGTCGGTCGTTCCCATGCCCCAACGCAGGTAAACCGTCGGCTGGTTATCAGCAACAGACGAGATGCTGTATTCCTGCGTTGTCCATGTCGTATCAGCAATGGCGGATGTTGCGGTGTGAACAAACACATCGGTCCACGTCGAGCCATTGTTAGAAACCTGGAGGTTGGCATGATCGTACGTGGAGTTTTCAACGCCGAGCCAACGCTTGAAGCGAACACGAGTCCCAGTAAGTCCGGTGCAGTTGATCGCTGTCGTCGTGAGATACTGAGTGGGCGATAGACTGTTGGGATAGTCGCCGGCCAAGTTGTAGCCGTAGACATTGGTTCCCGTGAAGCCGGAGGTCGGATCGAGATTGTGTGAACCTCCGCCGGTCGGTTGACCAAACGCCCACTGGCCCTGAGTGGTCCAGCCGGGGTTGGTGTCGAGCGGGAAGGAGTACACGGTCGTCAAGACCGGCGGCGGCGGACAAGTATTACCGCTGGACGCGATCTTGAGCTTCCACGCGATGAGCGAGCCGGTATCACTACTGGCGTTGTCGCTGATCGTCAGTGTCCAGTCTCCGCCGACCTGCGTTCCATCCCACGCAGACAACGATTCGTTGGGCGTGTAGTTGGGTGGCGAGGTCAGATTCGCAGTGCACTGATTTTCGATCGGCAGCGTGCCTTCGTCATCAATGATGATGTCATTGAAGTTGTCGGCGCTGCAGCCGTTGGTCGAAGCAGGAACGCCCGGACGATCAATGATCGCGACGGGGATGTCATTGTGTGAAAGAACAAATTTGAGGTCGCCAACCCATGAGTGAGTCATGGTCAGTTCGACATCAACATCGCCGACGCAATAGGTGTCAGGCACGTTGATCGTCACCGAAGCTGATCCACTGTCGGGAACAGCGAGGGGGAGACCTGTGGCGATATAGGTAAAGCGGCCAACGTCAAGCTGGACAGCACGAGTGGTATTGCCTGTGCCGCCAGAAAGGCTGGTGAACGACACGGTGCCGTTATACAGGCCCTGTGCGAGCGTGTTGGAATTTCCGCCAATACCGATCGTGACGTTCTGGCTGGCGCCTTGGCTGGCGAGGTTCACGTTCACCGGACCAGCGCCGCCGATGATGGTGATCCACGGCTGATTGGCCGAGATCTGAACGGTGACAGCGGTCGGCTTGGTGTTGGTCACCGTGTAGACCTGTGTGCCGGAGAACGGTCCGCCAACAGGCCCGCCAGTGACGAGATCGTTTGCGGGAGACGTAGAGAAGTTCACCAAACCAATTTCAAGCTGACGAGTCGATGTCAGCGAGAGGTTGTTGGTGGTGTCCTGGAAAAGCACATCGGTGGAGTACGTGCCTGCGGAGAGGGAATTCGCTGCTGCAGCGAGCGCCACAGTCACGTTCACGGTTCCGCCGTTCGCCAATGAACCAGAAACCGGACCCGCGCCGCCATTGAGGGTGACCGGTGCAGTGCCGCCGCCGACGATGCTCACGTTGTAGTTCGCGGAGCTGCCGGTGGTGTTAGAGAGGGTGTAAACCGTGGAGGAGTTGGTGAACGGACCGCCAACAACGCCTTCAGACACAATAATGCCCGAAGGAGACACGCTGATGCCGCGACCGATTGTGTCGAGCGTCATTGCGCCGGTGTTGAGGGGATCGAGCCAATCGCTGAGGCGTGTGGCACTGGTGCCGCCGCCGGTCCATGAACGAGAGAACCGACCGTAGCAGTCGGAGCGATTATCACCAGTTGCGGAACAGGAGGAAGGACCGCCGTGCAACTGACCGATCACACGATGGTTATTGTCAAAGAGCGGAGAACCGGAAGAGCCGGGCTCCGTGATACCTTCATTTGCACCCCAATACACAGCAATGTGCGTGCCGTCAGCGCCGGTTCCGGGGTAGGGGGTGCATCCCCAAGAAGAATCGTGACTGGGCAGATCAGGGTGAGCACCAGTGGGATCGAAGAAGGAAATGCGCTTTTCATCAGTGTTTGGATGATGGATGCAAGCACCGCTGGTCGGGTTGGTGCCACTACGATCCCATCCGAGATAGGTCACGTTGTAAGACGGATCAATAGGTTGGCTGAGTTCAACCAGCGTGAAATCGGAGGTTGAGGACGCAGCACGGAATGTGGCACCGGTATTGAACTCTGTGAGAGAGCCGTCGCCGGGGCCACCGCTCGCCGCAGAGCCGATGGGACGGCAGGTGGAGTTTTCAAAGTTCCAGAATGTGACAAGAGAAGCCGCATTCGATGCGGTGATGCCGCAGTGGAAAGCGGTCATGAAATATGGCTTTTTGTCGTTGGCCGTGTTGTTGATCGTGAAGCCGGTGCAGAAGGTGCTTCCGCCGGTGGAAATGACCGCGACGCCGGGGATTTGATCGCGCCAACCGTCGGCGATGGAGCATACGACGTCAATGTTGCAGGAACCGGAAGCGATACCGCCCTCATTCGGGCCTTCGGCGCCGAAGCCGCGATAGCCGAGGTTGATCGAACCGAGTTCCAAGTCGAGCGCCTTCTGCTGCGACTGGGGAATGGTGACTTCAATCATCACATCGTTGGAGCGAATCGGAGGCGTCCAAAGCTGATTGTGATCCGCATTGTTCTTGGCAGTGAAGGGGGGCATCACGTCAGACATGTCGGTGGCGTAGATGAAAAGCTGGCCACCCTGGGGCATGTGGTAATGCGTGAAGCCGAAGTTGATGGATTTGGCATTGGGGGATTGGATGCGAAGACGCCAAAGCATGGTCTGGGGGTCGAGATGTTCCCAGGTTCCGCTGTTATCCGGAGTCAACGAAGCAGGATTCGGAATGGCGTAACGCGGCGGGTCACCATTGAGATCGCGGTTGTAATCGTCAAGATCGATAGCCTGAATATTGAGGCTCGGCATGGCTTGAACATCGACAGCATCCAGAGGAAGCGTGTGATGCGTCACTGCGGAAGGTTGTGTGCCTTTGACATGGGTGCGTTGCGCATCTGCAAATGTTGCGCAAACACCGATGAGCCCGATCATCGCGACCGCAACTGCTGTGCGGCGATGTCGGCCGAACGATGAAGAATGGAACAAGTCGCTTGTTTTCATTGGTTTTCTCGTAAGACTCCGTTTGAGAGATAGTGGAACCCTGACGATTCAGGGATTTACACGAAGAACCTAGTAGCCAGAACGCACCTATCCCCACCTGCTTCCGGCAGCGAAGGAAGCTACAGTCTGTCTCAGAACTGGACAGGGTTCCGAGAAAAAAACAATATTTACACTTTTTTTCAATGAGATCTGAAAGCATGCGGAACACCGCAGACTGATTCTGGGGCTTGAAAATGGATCATCCGGGAGGAGCAGGTTCGCACTCGGTCGAGATAAATCCCGTAAGAAATCAAGACGAAAAGCATCCAGATGGGTGTGTTCGGGAGGCCACAGTGACCACCACGGACGGCACGGAACAGGCATTGGTAGCGTCGGCCATCAAGGGTGACCGGCAGGCTTTGGCCGCGCTGTGGTCGCAGCATCGGCGGTGGGTGGCTGCGATTCTTCTGGTTTACAAGCCTCGAAGCGTGGAAGTGGAGGATTTGCTGCAGGAGGTGGCGATGACCATGGTCAGCCGGATTTCCATGTTGAGAGACACAACGAGTCTGCGACCGTGGCTGCGCACCGTGGCGATGAACGCCGCCCGAGCGTCAGCCAGAGGACGAAACGTGCGAGAGCCAGCGGCATCGCTTGACGAAGAGGTTTTGAGAACGCCGACGGATACCGCAGAGAAAACATCCGAGGATTTTGGGCGCGTGCAGGAGGCGATCGCGGCCTTGCCGGAGCTTTATCG
>DASZQE010000565.1:0-1616 GCA_035550175.1 Phycisphaerales bacterium
TTGCCTCGGCGGAGGAGAATGGTGCGGCCAGCGAGAAGATCGGCGGCAGTCAGACGGTGATCTGCGGAGGCCTTGTTTCCGTTGACCGCGACGGCGCCGTTGGAAAGGAATTCGCGAGCTTCTCGTTTAGAGGAGGCGAGCGAAGTCTGAGGCAGGAGGTCGGCGAGCGCGACGCCTTCGCCATCGAGTTGCAAACGAGCGTGCGAGGTGTGCGGGACATCAGCGAAGACATCTTCGAGCAACGAAGGCTCAATGGCGCGAAGATCGCCACCGCTGAAAAGTGCATCGGAGGCAGACTGCACGCGATGAAGCACATCAGGGCCATGCACGAAGCGGGTCATTTCCGCGGCGAGCTGCTTTTGGGCTTCGCGCAGGTGGGGCGCTGCGGCGTGCCGGTGGGCGAGATCATTGACGTGGTCCTGCGGAAAAAGCGTGAACCACTTCATCCACTGAATGACGTCGGCATCGGGGAGGTTGATCCAGAACTGATAGAAAGCCCAAGGAGAGGTGCGCTGCTCGGTATTGCTGGAAAGCCAGATGGCGGTGCCTTCGCTCTTGGACATTTTTCTGCCGTCGGAGCGAGAAATGAGCGGCGCGGTGACGCCAAATGAGTCACCGAGATTTTCGCGGCGGATGAGATCAAGGCCGGAGACGATGTTGCCGAACTGATCGCTTCCGCCGAGCTGCACAGTGCAATTGCTGCGTTTGCGCAGATGCAGGAAATCGTACGCCTGAAGGAGCATGTAGCTGAATTCGGTGTAACTGATGCCCTGCTCAGAGTCGAGTCGTTTCCTGACGCTGTCACGAGCGATCATTTCATTCACGGAGAAATGCTTGCCGACATCGCGGAGGACATCGATGTATGAAAGCTGCGTGAGCCAATCGGCGTTGTTGAGGATGATGGCGTGGTTAGGGCGTTTTGGATCGAAGTCGATCAGTCGCTCCATGATTTTTTTCTGGCTGGCGACGTTCGCAAAGACCTGTTCGGCGGACATGAGGGAGCGCTCGGCGGAGCGGCCGGACGGATCGCCGATGAGGCCGGTGCCGCCACCCATGAGGATGATTGGCGTGTGGCCGGCCTGCTGCCAGTGAATGAGGAGCTTGAGCGGAATAAAGTTGCCGATGGTGAGGCTATCGGAAGTGGGGTCGAAGCCGGCGTACGCGACGCGGCCGGGTGTGCGAAGATGTGAATCAAGCTCAGATTGTGCGGTGCGCTGATGCAGCAGGCCGCGCCAGTGGATTTCAGAGATGAAGTCAGTCACAAGAGGATCATCCGTGGATGAATTTGACGTGAAGAACCGCACATGAACGGCTGCGAAGTTGCAGCGAACAGATGCGCGGAAGACAATACACGATTGTGCGAGAATCGGCGAAGAGCGGGGACATTTGAAAGGAGCAACTGATGGAACATGGGACAACGGCAAACGTCGGCCGGCGAGACGCGCTGGGCCTGATGACAGGGATTTCGGCGGCGGCACTGGCGGGAGGATGGGTGAAGAGCGCGATGGGGCAGGAGACTTCGCCGATCAAGTTCTCCACGCCAGCGGACACTGCGGAGAGCATGGGATGGGACGACAAGAAGAAGGAATATGTGCTTCCCCCGCTGCCGTATAAAT
>DASZQE010000566.1:0-4575 GCA_035550175.1 Phycisphaerales bacterium
TGTCGCTAACCACTACGGAGATTGAAGGACAACGGTCCAACATGTGTAGCAACGAATGAATCGGACCAAGAGTTTCGGCTTCGAGTTTCGAAGCATTGTTGGGATCAAGGTCCGCACCGCTGAATCTTTCCATATCCTCGATCCATAGCACGACTCTGATTCCAGCAGCGGTTGCGACTTCAGTGAGACTCTTGACAAGATCCTCAGGTTGCGATTCCGGCTGTACCACGCGAATGAGAGAATGAAGCCAGCCGCCAAGCCCCTCCACGACACTGACGTACCGATCTGAGAGTCCGGTCAATGACAGCGTGTTGACGTGCTTGGCTAATCCTTGGATAGCTGCTCGAAGGATTCCTGCAACTGCTGCACGCGATGAATCAAACGGCCAGAGGCTCAGATGAACGATTTCAATCCGATCCTTGTTGCGTAGCTGATGTTGGACAAGTCGACGTATGGTTGACTTGCCAGATCCCATGGGACCAACCACGGCGATCGTTGGTGCTTCATCATCGGTATTGAGCAGTCGTTTTACGATACGCCGTGCAATCTCATCATGCCCAAAGCGATCCTGTAATGGATGGTCAATCTCGGTGTCGTCCTTGATCCATGCAATCAATGAGTTGAATTCGACGTCGTAATCTTGCTGTGGTGCTTGCGCCGGATCAGGTCGCGCATGTTTCCGTACATCTGCACGAGCAATAAATCTGAAGGCAAGAGTTATGGCGAATGCCACAGCCAACCACGGAACTAGCGAAATTCCTACACTGAGGGACACAATCGACTTGATTTCCTCAAGGTCGGCACCGCCAACTATCTTGAGCAACAAAATCGCGACGACTACCGATACCCATAACGGCGGATATCCCCAGAAGTGGCGAATCCCAAGAAATCCTCGCCAACGGCCATGCCCATAATGAATGCCGAGCAAGATGGCGGGGACGATGATCGAACTTAAAATCAAATTGGGCTTGAGTCTGCCGAGATACGTAACACTTGACTCCAATGCAGTTCTGGCCGCGTCTTTTATCACAATCCATACAAGACAGGACAGCAATCCGCAGAGCAAGAGACTAATCCAGCGATTGGCGATGGCGCGCGACCGATTCATGCCGTCATCATACAAGCACACGACGGTATCTAAATCACTTGCGTCTTCTTTCTCTTCCAGGTCTTACTTATCTCCATTTCACCCAATCGCGGCCTGAGCCGCGGCGAGGCGGGCGATGGGGACGCGGTAGGGAGAGCAGGAGACGTAATCCATGCCGAGGGCGTGGCAGAACTGGACGGAGGCGGATTCGCCGCCATGCTCGCCGCAGATGCCGATTTTCAACCCCCCCTCATGTGCGGATTTTGAAGCGGAAGATTTTGCGGAGGACTTGCGGGAGTGTGAAGCATCGAGGCCGAGGGCGGCGGGATCGCGGTGCTTGGCGCCTTCGCGTCCTTTTTCGATGGCCCACTTCATGAGGAGGCCGACGCCTGCCTGATCGAGGGATTGGAAGGGATCTTCGCGGAAGATGTTGGCCTTGGTCTTGTCCACGTATTCGGGGAGGAAGCGGCCGGCATCATCGCGGGAGAGGCCCATGACCATCTGCGTGAGATCATTGGTGCCGAAGGAGAAAAATTCGGAGACCTGGGCGATCTGATCGGCGAGGAGGGCTGCACGCGGGGTTTCGATCATGGTGCCGACGAGGTAGGGAAGTTTCATGCCGGCTTCGGCGAGGACAGTGTCGGCGACTGCGCGAGTCTGCTTGACGAGGAGGCCGAGTTCCTTCTTATCAATGGAGAGCGGGATCATGATTTCGGGATGGACTTCGATGCCGCGCTGCTTGACATCGGCAGCGGCTTCCATGATGGCGCGGACCTGCATGTCGAGAATTTCAGGGTAGGTGATGCAGAGACGGCAGCCACGGTGGCCGAGCATGGGGTTGGCTTCGTGGAGCTGCTCGACGCGCTGCTGAACTTTTTCGACGGGGACGCCGATGCGGTTGGCGAGTTCCTGCTGCTTGGAGAATTCGTGGGGGACGAATTCGTGGAGCGGAGGATCGATGAGGCGAATGGTGACGGGATAGCCGTTCATGGCTTCGAAGATGCCGACGAAGTCTTCGCGCTGGAACGGCAGGAGGGCATCGAGGGCCTGGATGCGTTGCTCGCGGGTGTCGGCGAGAATCATGCGCTGCATGGCGAGGCGGCGTTCTTCGGTATCGAAGAACATATGCTCGGTGCGGCAGAGGCCGATGCCTTGCGCGCCCATGGTGATGGCGTTGCGGGCATCGTATGGGGTGTCGGCGTTGGTGCGGACGCCGAGCGTGCGTCGCTTGTCGGCCCAGGCCATGAGGGTGTGATACTCGGGCGGAAGCTGAGGTTGCACGAGCGGAAGCTGTCCGCCGTAGATGAGACCTTCGGAGCCATCGAGCGTGAGCCATTCGCCCTGGTTGAGGACGCGGCCGGCGACCATCATGCGTTTTGCGTCGTAATCGATATCGAGCGAGCCGCAGCCGACGATGCAGCACTTGCCCCACCCGCGCGCGACGACGGCGGCGTGGGAGGTTTTTCCGCCGGTGGCGGTGAGGATGCCGACGGCGGCGTGCATTCCGCCGACGTCTTCGGGCGAGGTTTCCTTGCGGACGAGGACGACTTTGTAACCCTGGCCGGCGAATTTTTCAGCATCGGCAGCGGTGAAGACGATCTGGCCGCAGGCTGCGCCGGGGACGGCGTTGATTCCGGTGGCGAGCTTATTTTGCGAGAGTTGCTCGGCGGGAATGGCGGGGTCAATGATGGGGTAAAAGAGACGTTCGATATCGGCGGAGGTGATGCGGAGAATCGCATCATCTTTTGTAATCACAGGCTGCGTGGCGGACTTGGCGTCTTTCTTCGAGAGCATGCGCTTGCGAGCGAGGCGGGTGGCCTGAGCGCGAGTGAGGATGGGTTTGGTGGCCTGCTCGACGGCGATGCGGAATGCTGCGGCGGGCGTTCGCTTGCCGGTGCGGCACTGGAGCATATACAACTTGTTATGTTCGATGGTGAACTCGAGATCCTGCATGTCTTTGTAATGGGATTCGAGGATGACGCGGACAGCGTTGAGCTGATCCCAGACATCGGGCATCTTTGTGGCGAGTTCGTGGAGATGAATGGGGGTGCGGATGCCGGCGACGACGTCTTCGCCTTGCGCGTTGATAAGGAGGTCGCCGTAGAAGGTGTTTTCGCCGGTGGAAGGATCGCGGGTGAAGCAGACGCCGGTGCCGGAGTCATCGCCGGTATTTCCGAAGACCATGGCCTGGACGTTGACGGCGGTGCCGAGGAGGCCATCGATTTTTTCGACGCGGCGATAGGTGAGGGCTTTTTCCGCCATCCATGAACTGAAGACGGCGTTGATGGCGCCGGTCAGCTGATCCCAGGGATTTTGCGGGAAGTCGGAGCCGGTCTGTTCGCGGAAGAAGGCTTTGAATTCATCGCAGAGGTGCTGGAGGTGCTCCGCGGGGATGTCGGTATCGTTGGTGATGTTGAGAGATTTTTTGAGGTGGTGGAGTTTTGATTCGAGGAGATCTTTGGAGAGGCCGGTGACGACGGTGGAGTACATCTGAATGAAGCGGCGGTAGGAATCCCACGCGAAGCGCGGATTCTTGGTGATGTTGGCGAGTGCGAGGACGGATTTGTCGGTGAGGCCGAGGTTGAGGATGGTTTCCATCATGCCGGGCATGGAGCGGGCAGCACCGGAGCGGACGGAAACGAGGAGGGGGTTTTTGTCGGAGCCGAGTTTTTTGCGGGTGGTTTTTTCGAGCTTGGCAAGGTTGGCGCGGATTTGCTTTTCGAGACCCTGCGGCCAGTGCTTTTTGTTCTGGTAGTAGAGGGCGCAGGCCTGGGTGGTGATGGTGAAGCCGGCGGGGACGGGAAGGCCGATGCGAGTCATTTCGGCGAGTCCTGCGCCTTTGCCGCCGAGGAGTTCTCGCTGCGAGCCGAGGCCTTCGGCTTTCTTGTTGCCGAAGGAGTAGACCATTTTGAGATTGCGGGTGGAGGTTGGGAGATCAAGCGCTGCGGGCGCGGGGGCAACGTGCGCAGTGGAGGCGCGCGATGAGGCGGATTTGTGGGATGAGGAAGCGGATTTGCGAGCGGAGGACTTGCGGGTGCGGGTGCGATTTTTTTTGCGAGGGGCGACGGCGGTGGCAGGCATTGGTGAACCTTCGTGTGAAATTGCGTGTTGAAAAATGTGTGTGATTCACCAGTGTAGCAGGGTGAAGTGCGGTGACGAGGGATGTGCGGCAAAGGATTGCGGAGAAGCGAGTTGTGATGCGAAGAAGCAGGAGCGGATATGATCGCGCGGAGATTTTGCGGGAAATGAAGGGGTGGATGGAGTTGTGCGGATGGCGGTGATGGAGCGCGCGAAGAGGTTGGCGCTGGATGCGGGGACGCTGGAGGTGGT
The DNA here is from genome assembly GCA_035550175.1 of Phycisphaerales bacterium. GTDB lineage: Bacteria > Planctomycetota > Phycisphaerae > Phycisphaerales > SM1A02 > DASZQE01. Next base: position 4,418 of record DASZQE010000566.1, read on the forward strand.
GCGCGCGTGGCCGAGAGGTGAGCGGTTGGTGATGTTGTATTCGGGCGGCGTGGAGGGGAAGTGGAGCAGGTGGAGCGTATTGGCGAAGCCGAGGGGCTGGTACTGGTTTGATGGGAAGTCGAGGTGGAGGGCGGAGGGGGAAGTGGGGTGGAGGCTGC
>DASZQE010000567.1:0-11549 GCA_035550175.1 Phycisphaerales bacterium
GCACCAAGCCCGCGCAGCCGCTGCGCACGAACCTCCGCCTCCGCTTCGCGGTTCCCAAGCGGCATCTCGAACGCCAACCCCGCGATGTAATCAATGAACCGCCCATCTCCCACTTCTCCGTACCCGCCGCCAAAACTGTCATCCATTCCCAGGATGGCCGCCTCACCGCGAACATCAAGCACGGGCAACAACCGATTCTCCGCCACCTTTCTCCGAATATCTTCGTCATCAATCAGCAAACCCGCCCGCGCAACCTCCGGACGTTTCCGCACAGCCTCCGTGATCGCATCCGCCAAATCGCACGCCAACCCCGCTGCCTCCGGATCATCCGTCGGCTCAATCACCACTTCGCTCACTATCCCCATCCCCTGCGCATTCATCAGCAGCTTCAATTTGTCCGATGCGCTCCGTACCGCTTCTTGGGCGCGAATCACATCGGTCCTTCGCTGTTCCACGTGTGAAATCGCATCCGCATACTCCGCATCATCCACATCAATTTCGCGCCGTTTGCTGAGAACATCCCGCGTCAGCTCCGCTTCCTTCACCAGCCAGTTCGAAATCACCAGCTCCTCCCACGCACTCCGCAAATCCCAGTACGCCCACTCCGTGTCGCGCACCGCTTGCTCCAGCCGCATCTCCAGTTCCAACCCCGCTCGCTGACTCGCACTCTTCGCCAGTTGAATCTCCGCCTCGTTCACGTCCCTGCCGAACCCGCGCATCAATGGCTGCGAGATTCCCATCCGCACCCCCGCCGTGTACGCCGGATCAGGAAACAATTGAAACCCCGGTGTGTTCGTCTGCAATCGCGTCACATCCGTGCTCACGTGAACTTCACTTCCCAGCGTCAGCCTCTTTCGCATACCCGTCTCAAACCGATACCGCTCCTCCGCGTTGATCGGCGCCGCCAGCGGGATCCCGCCCAGCACCGGCACCACCGCCGGTTCATCTGACTTTTCAAGATCCACATTCCCGAACAACACCAGATCAAACGCCGCTTGCGCCCGCGTGATCTCTTCCTCCGAAATCCCCCGCGCCAATTGCGCCTGTTTCACATCCAGATTCCGCTCCACGCATTGCTGAATTGCTTCGCTCAACGGCACGCCGACCCGATGCTCCTCACTTCCATCCAAACCCACCCCCACACCCACATGGGTTTTCCGCCAGTCAAGCGCCGGCCCGATACCCTCCAATTCCCTCCCTCGTTTCTCCACAAGTTGCGCCACCTCGGAGTCGACAGCTGACCCTCTTCCCCCTGAAGTTCCCTCTTCACCCCTCGTCTCAGCTTCTTCCTCCCCCATGTTTGGCTGTCTGTCCGTTTGGCTATTCGGCCTTGTTTCCTCAGCCACCATCCGTTCCACCGCATTCCGCAACGTCTCGCTCTGCTTCAGATCATCCCCAAGCGGGCTCTGGCATCCTGCCAACCCGATCACCCCCCCTAGCGCGCCGACAACGGCACTCCCGCACACGCGCCGTCGCACCATGTCCTTGAACCATCCGCCAACCATTCCACAAGCTTACACTTCTCGTGTTTTCACGAGGTGTTCCCCGCTTTCACCCGCTCACATTCGTCCACAAACGTGCCCCCTGTCAGCTTTTGCCGTATACTCCCCACATCGCGTTTGTTGTCACGGAGGATACCCATGACGCGCATCACCACTCTTGCGTTTTCTCTTCTTTCCGCCGGCCTGACCATCTCTTTGGTCCTCACAACACCGGCCATTGCCCAGGACACCGCTGCCGTCTCCCCCGACGCTGCAAGCTACATCGGCGTCATCAACGCCGACGATGTCTATATCCGTGCGGGCGCAAACGAATCTTACTACGCATTCGCCAAAGCCAGCCGCGGCGCGCTCGTCCAGGTCGTCGGTGAAAAATTCGACTGGATTCGCATCGCCACCGTCGGTCCTGCATTCAAGAACGTGCTCGGGTACATCAAGTACGAAACCTCCGGCGCACCTCGCCTCCGCCTTTCCGCAGATGGCTCTTCCGCCGTCACGCTCGGCCGCGTGGACATTTACGCGCCCAACCTCGATGCTTCCAACAACCCGGGTGAAAGCTGGAAGCCCATCATCCGGCTTGAAGCCGAGCAGCCCCTGCAGGTCGTCGAGACCATCACCACTGACCGCGAGCTGATCCACAAGGTCATCTTGCCGGCAACAGCCTCCGGCTGGATTCACAAGAAGTTTGTTGATCAGGCGAACTCTGCACAACTCGCACAGTGGAAGCAGTCGCTTGCCGACATGGCCGCTATGCCGCGACCCACCGTATCACAAACCGCCGCGACGAAGCCTCCGGCAAAAACTGTTGAAACACCCTCACAGGCGCCTACAGAGACGAAACAATCCTCCGAAACGCAGAACGACGCTGTCGTTGGCCCGCAACAACCCGCAGAGCCCTCCGCACGGCCTCAAACACAGGGCACAGTGCCCTCTGATCTCGACGCGCAAGCCGCTCCAGCCGAAGAGGACCGCGCTGCGGAGGAAGCCGCTGAAGCCGAAAAGAAAATGCAGGCGCTGAAACTTCCAGATCTCGAAGCCGCTCTCAAGCAGGTTCAGGGCGAAGACCCCGCGACCGCCGAGCTCGACCCGCTCCGCAATCTCTATCTCGAATTCGCGGACCGTCATGCTGATGATGCCAAGGCCGCGCGCTATGCCAAGGCTCGTGCGGAACAGCTTGGCGTGTGGATGGATATTCAGAAGCAGCGAGCGGAACTCGCTGAAGCCCAGGCCCGCGCACAGTCCGACACTCAGGATGTCCTTCACGCTCGCAAGGCACTCGATGCCTCTGCGGAATACGTGGTCGTCGGCAGACTCGTCGCCAGCACCATTTACGACGGCGCACGCCTGCCCAAGCTGCTGCGTATCCAGGATCCGGGCACGAACCGCACGCTCGCCTATCTCCGGCTCAAGCCTGATGATCACGATGTCGCTTCCATGATCTCGCAGATCATCGGAGTGGTTGGCGACAAGAGCTTCGATGAAGTGCTCCAGCTCAGCATCGTTTCACCGCGCCGAATCGACATCCTCTCACCGAATCAGGACACTGTGACTGTGAACGCTTCCAGCCGTGAGCAGGCCTCCATCACGCCCTGATAACGCTGGAAATTCTTGCTCCGGAGAATTCGCACTGGATTCCGGTCGCACATTCACCCATAATGCCTCTCCCGATGCCGCCCTGATTCAGGACGTCATCACTGCGGGGCGTTAGCTCAATTGGGAGAGCGCTGCCTTTGCAAGGCAGAGGTTACCGGTTCGACCCCGGTACGCTCCATTCCTCTGGGACTGTGTTCATCGCCGTTCGCCGGAGACTGCCTGAATGGCATCGTCGCCGCCCCAGGATAGCGGCAGAACCGAATTCCAACCCAAAGTCACGGGGACAACGTGCCCGCTTCAGGGGCCATGCCGGCATGAAAGTTGCAACCCGAGAATGTGGGCGCACTCCTACTTTCGGTGCGCCGGCGCGGGGTGCTTGAGGAAGCACCACGCGAACCAGGAGTTCAATCATGCGGTATTCAATGCGTCGAACACGAATTGCGTTTCAAGCGATGGTTGTCGGAATTCTGCTGGCGATCTCCGGCGTGGTGGTTTACGCCATCAACCCCGCAAGCCAGGTGATGAGCACGATCAGTGCCTCGGCAGCCGCCTCGGGGCTGTTCACGGGCGTCACCGCGTGGGTGGTAAATCGCGTCGACGATCGAAGGGGTTGATTCGTCGATCAATTGCACGGGCCCCACGAAAGAATCAGTTGAGTGAGGTCATCAATGTTGACCGAGCCGGAGTCGTCGACGTCAGCGATGGCGTTTGAAGTGTTCCAGTTGAGGATAACTGTGGTGAGGTCGTCGATATCCACCCGACCGTCGCCTTCTATGCCCGGTGCGATGTCGGCACGACATCGCGACGTCCCATTTTTATAAATAACGAAAGCGTCCGCGACTTCATCGACCAACCCAAGGTCCAGATCGCCATCGTTATCGATGTCGAAGCCGAAGGCGCAGGACGCGGCCGAAGGCGGTGGTATCGACCCGATATCGGAGAATTCTCCCCCGCCGTTGTTTTCATACAGAACCCAGTCGCCTTTGTAGCACGAGACGATCCAATCAAGATCGCCGTCGCCGTCCCAATCAAGGAGCGCCGTGGAAAGCGGATAGTTGCTGAGGGTGTAAGTGGTTGCGGAATTGAGTGTGCCGTTACCGTTGCCGAAGAGAACTGCCCCATTTTCCGGGCTGACGTTTGCAGAGGTGACGTCGATGTGGCCATCGCCGTTCACGTCGCCCAGTGCCAGTTTCCATGTCGCGCCGCCGCACGTAACCGCCGGGCGTTGCGTGAACGTGCCGTCCCCGTTTCCCTGCAATACCCGCATGTTGGAACTGCCGATGCCCCCGATAACCAGATCAAGGATGCCGTCTTCATTCATGTCTGCGGCCCCGAGCGAACGCTCGCCATCCACTCCCGCGTCTTGCGTGGAGAGCACCGAGAAAACTCCTGAACCATTGTTGCGAAGAATGGTGTAATTGTTGCTGTTGTTGTTGGCGACGGCAATGTCTGTGTCGCCATCTCCATCGACATCAAGCACTGCGATTCCTGCCGGACCATCGCCAACCGTGATTTGCTGCTGCGGTTGAAATGTTCCGTTTCCATTGCCCAGAAGTATGGAAACTGAATCGCCCGAAAGATTCGCCACGCAGATATCAGGGTTGCCGTCGCGGTTGAAATCTGACGAGTCGCTGGGCGAGGCCTGTGCGCCGATTTGCGGAGGAGGCTGAACTATCGGGCCGAAGTTGCCGTGGTGGTCGCCGGTGTTGAGGTAGACGCGAAGATCATGGGAATCCTCGTTGACCATGGCGAAATCAAGCCAGGTGTCTTTATTCCAATCGCAGGCAATGCCGCCGTATGGAAGGCTGGATTCACCTGCGATGTTGGTCGAAAGTTGGTTGTGGAAATTGAAATTGGCGAAGGATGGTCGCACGCGCACAATGAACTGGAAGGAATAGCCTGCGGCCCGAAGCGAGGTGTCGTCGGAAGCCTTCAGACTGTGCGACAGATACACAGAAACGGTTTCGCCCGCGAAGAAATGACGAGAAGGCGTAAGGGTGACGGTTTGATTGTTGTTGGAAAGCGTGAGAGAACCGCTCACGGGACCGGACATTTTTCCAAACGCCCAGATGTTGGCCGTATTGACGGTTGCAGCGCTCACAGGCTGATTGAATGCGATCGTGATCTTGGAGCCGGCTGGCGCGGGACCCGTCGCAAACGACGGCGTGTGACCGGTGACTGAGAGCGCTGCGTTCACTCCTGAATCAAGCGCGAGCAGACACAGGAGGGAAAAAATGGTGAATATTGACGTGCGGACCATGCCGATGCTCCGAAGGATCCCCGTATCCACAATGTTGACGGATTGATTCTGATGTTCACCATTGGCTGGCGAACGAGGAAAGGCAAGGGTGTTGTTGAAAAATTAAAGAGATGTCAGCCTATGTTTGGGTCGCAACTTGTCCATGTTGACCCGCATCGGAGTGAAAGCGCGATAACACCCGTACGTCAATATTCAGAAAATCTTGTCGAGGAGCGTCTCCCGTCTCGTGTGGCGACGCATGAAAATCATGCGTGATTGCAGATGTCGTAGCGAAGCAGCTTGGTGGTGATCGTTGCGGTGGGCGGCGGAAATAGTGGCGGGGCTTCGTGCGGCTGTTTCACGAGGACTCGCGGAACGAGCGAACGCGCAACCGCGATCAGCGGCGCCGAATCGAGATCATCGCCGACAAGTTGACGGAGAACTTGCGCCCGACGGGGCGGGAGTGCGGATGATTTCCGCTTGGGCGGAAACATGGGATCGATGTATGCGACGGCCGCCGGAGGACTCAATGTCGGGAGAATATTCCTCGCGTCAGCATGCAGAATGCGAAAGCGTGATGCAATGGCTGGTGACGCGAGAGGATCGAGTAGAGCCCGGCGGACGCCGTCGTTGAGAAGGGCGACGAGAATCGGATTGCGCTCGATTGCGAGGATTGAAAAACCCAGTGAAAGAAGGAGTGCGGAATCCACGGCAAAGCCCGCAGTGCAATCAATGATGTATGGCTGCTGCACCTGGCTGGCAGGCTCAGAAGGACGTGTGGACCCCTGAACAAGACCTGGCATGCTGTGCGGTGCGGGACGGTTCTGCTTGCCCACCGCGCGAGCAAGCGGCTGATTGATCGAGCGTGACGCCGCATCGGCATGGAATGGTGCCGCGAGGTCAACGAACAGCGGATTGGTATGTGGGATTGAAGGAGTGCGTAGCTCTAGCCGTTCTTGGGTGCGAACCAGAAGCGTCGCAGCCGTGGCAGGAAGTTCGCGGAGCGATTGAATGACCGGCAGATTGTGCGTTTCGGAGAGTGCCCGGATCTCTGCAAAGTGCTCGCGATCAGGCGATTCGTCGAGAAGGAAAGTGGGTGGAGATTCCGCGAACATGGCAAAAGATATTGGATACGCCTGGAAAATCGTAGAATGTATTCGGGTGCTCGTGAATGGGAGGATATGCGCTATGCGCGGATTGATGGCAAGAGCCGGAGTCTTGACATTCGTGATTGTTGTGGCATTGATGCATGGCTGCGACACGCAACGTTCGGCCCGCACGCAGGATGCAGTCAAGCAGTTCCGGACCGCGAGTATCCAGCATGTCGTGCTGATTTCACTGAAGGACCCCAACGACGCTGGCCAGATGATCTCGGAAAGCCTGCCGCTGGGAAGCATTCCCGCCGTGCGATCATTTGCGTGCGGGAAACGTGTGGAAACGGGGCGGGGCGCTCCCGTGAGCGCAGACTATGACGTGGGATATGTCTTCGGGTTCGATGATCCGGCGGGGTACGACGCATATGTGCACGATGCGCGGCATCAGGCGCTTCTGTCAAAATGGAAGCCGAAAATTGCGGGCATGCGGATCTTTGATTTCGGCAAATGAAGCGCCGCTCGATTCACTGGCGCAACGAAGTGTCTATGCTGAAAATCGGCAGCGAAAGAATGACATGATCCTGTATTGAGCCGTTCGCGCCGGGCATCAGGTCGATCGTCATCTCTGCCCCGGCCGCAGGAACATTGATCGCCGCCGCCGGCTGGTCCGGTGAGAGATGCGTGCGGGAAAGTTCCTTGCCATCGCATGAAATCACGAGATCGCAGTCGCCGAAGACCTGCGCGTCGCGGGCCAGCGAGGCTGTCGCGGAAAATCGCCGGGAATGTGCGGGAAGCGGGTAGCGGACCTTGAGGGGTCCGGACATCGAGATTCGGGATGCCTGCAGAGGCGCAAACGCATCCATCACTCGCGGAGGAGGAATCATGAATCGCGTTGATGGGCCGCTGACGTCAAGCGGCTTGATGGACGCCAGCGGCACGATGGCACGCGGCACAAGGAGAACGGCCGACACGTTTTGAATCGGAACAAGAACCGGATGTTGCGGATCTTGCGGAATGAATGGCGAGGCGATTCGGACCTGACCATCAAGCCCGACGGTAAGCGTGGAAACATCCAGCACCGTGCCGTCTTCGAGCCAGATGCGTCGGCCGACCGCCGGGCGGTTCTGCGCAACCATGGTCGCTGCCACCGCGCGCGAGAGCGGAATGTGCGAGACTTGGTGTGCCGTGGACCCGGCAGGCGAGGAGAGCTCGATCGAGATGGTGTCCGCAATTGAAAGAATGAACCCTTCAAGACGATCGCCATTTGAGAGCAGCAGCACGTCTGATGAGCCCGACGTGGGAATTTGTGCTCCGGGCTGAAATGTGACCGAAGCAATGAGATTGATTGGAATACTGAGCCTGCCGAGTCGCGGATGATTCCACGCGACGATGTCAGCTGATGGCGTCTCGCCGGAGACGACCTCGCCGGGAAAGCGCTGGCCGTCGTTGAGCGTGAGAACGCTGAGAGATGTGGCGGTGTTGATCGGGGGCGATTCGTTGATGAGGGCGAGACAGTCTTCGGTCTTGAGTTGGCTCCACGAGGAATCATCAAGGTATTCAACGACCTGTGATGTCACCGCCCCAAGTCGAGCGTGAAGAGTGGAAAGATCGTTGCGGATGAATGTGTATGTGTCGCCGGGCTTTCCGGTTACGGTGGCAGCCGTGGCATCCGACGTCGAAATGTCGCCACCCCGCGCGGACCGCTGCGGAGGCGCTGCAGAAATAAGCGCAACAAGTGCAAGAAGGATGATGAGGCGAGGAATCATCGTTGGAAAATCGGAAGGTAGCGTTTGGGCATCTGCAGAACAATAAGCGCCATCGACGTCGCATCCATCCCGCCGGTGTTCTGGTCCAGCCATCCGCCGGATTGGGATTGGCGCGAAAGCAGCTCGCTGCGAACAGCGGGCCACCACTTGCGCCAGTTGTCGCCGCCGGACAGGTACATGGCCTGCACTGCGTAATAGTGACCATAGTAGTAATGTGCCTGCCCGATCGTATTTGATCCCGGAAAAGCGTTGGTCATCAGGTAACGGATGCCGCGATCAATGGAGTCATCCTCATAGATGCCTGCGTAATACAGCGACGCGACCCCGGCGGCGGTGCGCGGCCAGGCCGAACCGCCGGTCTGCAGCATGTACTTGAAGCCGCCATCAGGATTCTGGCAGTTGCGTATGTAGCGGACAGCGCGATCAATTGTGGTCTTGGGAACGGAAATGCCCGCGTTGCGCGCTGAGCGGAGTGCCATGACCTGGCAGATCGTGACGGATACGTCCGCATCGTACGGAACCGGGTTGTATCGCCATCCCCCCTCTTCATTCTGCGTGCCGACAATCAACGCGACAGCTTTAACAAGCGCATCGCGCAGTCGATGATCGTTCGGAACCATTCCGTACACTTCGCCCAGAAAAAGCGCGGCAAATCCATGCGAGTACATCGGACCGTTGGTGTCTTCCGTGGAAAGCAGCCCGGTTTCATCCGCATTGGCAAGAACATAGTCGAGCGCGTGCGAGATCTCGGCGGAATACGGACCGCGCGTCGGCGTGGATCCGTCGGCCATGAACGCAAGAGCACACAGGCCCGCGATGCCGACGTGCTTGCCGTACCGACCGCGGCCAAACGAGCCGTCCGTGTTCTGCTGGTTTCGGAGATATTCAAGCCCCTTCTTAACCTGTGCGGTGAGTTCTGGCGTGATTTCGTTCTGAAGCGGATTGTTTTCGGCGCTGCTTTCTGAATGCGGCGGCTCAACCGTGTTGTCTGCAGGTGCGTTGGCGGGGTTTGCCCCGGGCTCATCGTGCGGCTCAGCCTCAGCCGGAGGTGCGGAATCCGGTGCTGTGGGGGGCGGAGCCGTCGCTTCCTGCGATGTCAACGCGAAAGCGGAAATTGACAGCAACAGCGCAACGCCGAGCAGTGACCATGTGAGAAATTTGAATCGAGAGGGGTTCATGGTGTGGGAGAATAAGGCTTCATCGGGGTGCGGCCGCGTCCTCGGCAAGGCGCTTGTAGTACTCCTGAGTGAGCACATCGTAGAGACTGGAGAATTTGTCGCGACTGCCCTGCATGAGCATGTCGCGGACTCGCTGCGGCAGATTGCCCCACTGCGTTCGTGTCTCTTCCAGCGATGTGTTGACGTCAGGTTGCATCGGCGGAGGCGAAGGTGCGTCGGCAGTGCTGTCCGCCGGATTGTTGTTTCGTCGATTTGGGCTGTTTTGCTTCTGGCTGTTGTTCTTGCCCGGGTTCTGTTTGTTCTGCTGATTCTGTTTCTGATCCTGCTGGCTTTGCGAGGAACTCATGGATTGATTCTTGTTCTTGCGAGCCTCGTCAAGCAGAATTTGCAGCTTGGCGAGAATTTCCTCCTGCGTGCGCTGTGTGCCGAGTCCCGTGTCTCGGCTGTTTTCCAGCAGGTCCGCGGAAAGATTCATCTTGTTGATCGCCTGAACAAATGCGTCGGCCACCTGCTGCTCATTCAGCTTCTTGCTGAGTTCATCCTCATTCGACGTCTTGGCGGCGTCTGCGGGCGCACTGGCAGGGGACTCTTCCGTGATGCCGAGAAGTTCATCGATGGACTTCGCGCCATCATCCGCTGGTTGTGTTTGCGCAGGTGCCGCCGAGGCCTGATCCTGTGCCAAGGCGTGCGGACACACAGAAAAACACGCGCATGCCAACGCATGCGGCGCCAGACGAAACACCTGGAATCGGAAATCTTTCATTCGTTGGATCCTCCGCCTGCGGATGATGCCGGAGAGTAATCGTGTGATTGTGCGGGTTCCTCGGGCTTCTTCTCGCCGCCCTGCTTCTGCAGGCTGTCGAGCACCTGCTGGCCGATTTCATGCAGCTCGCGTTGCTGCTGCGCAAGGTCATGAAGAATGATGTAGCGATCCTGTTCCGTGAGATCCTGACGGGAATCAAGGTCGCGCGTGCGCAGATAAATCTGTTCCTGTAGGCCGTGAAGAAGTTTGATCTCAGCGACCGGCGGAATCAGCGGCTGCGCGCCTTGTTCACCCGATTCGCCGCCCTGTCCCCCACCATTGCTCTGATTCTTCGCAAACTCATCCGGTGGGGTGATGGTCTCCTCGACAGCGGAGATGAGCCTGCCCAGCGAATCAGCAATGAGCTGTTGACGATCAGTAATGGGCTGGCCGACGGAGCCTTGCTGCAGGTCGTCGCGTACCGATGCCGCCCAGCGGTCAATAAGATCGTGCGCGAGCGAGAACACGGGGGCCGCGGTGATCTCCGCTGTTGTCGCGCGAAGGTCCGCCAATCCCTTGCGAAGTGTTTCTTCATCCGCCGAGATGCGCCGGGCTTCCACAAGCTGTCTGCGGTCGAGTTCCGCACCCTTGGCGCCTAGCCCCGCAGTTTGTTCCCGCAGCGCCACCTGCTGCTCAGCGAACTTTCGATATTGGTCCTTCAGGTCTTCTCGCTGTTTCCGAACATTTTCGTCTTCCGCCTTCTTCTGGACTTCCTTGGCCTGAGCAAGGGCATCATTCAACAACTCCAGCGAGCGGTTTTCCGCAGTCCTGACATCATCAATGTTCAGCGGTTGTGCGCGTAAACCCGTGACTGCGGAGCCTTGCGCGTCGGCGGCTCGCTCAAGCGTGCGGGACACACGCCGCGTCGTTGAGCCCGCGCTGCGCGCCTCATCGGAGACGGCAAGCGTGTTCTGGTTGAGACGGATGAGATCGCGGTCAAGATCTGTGAAATCCTTGTTTTCCTCCGCCTTGGCGAGCGCAACGATCTGATTTTCCTGAATGGTGACAAGTCTTTGGATCGACTCGATCAGGCTGTCGAGCTTGCGGAGCAGTTCCTGCGTGCGGGCCTGCCGGGTGTCCTGCAACGCCTGGAGCATTCGCTGAAGTGTCTCGGCCGTCTGCTGCTGTGATCCCGCCGCTGATTGCATCTGGTTTTGCGAGACCTGCTGGGCGGCCTTCTGCATCAACTGGTCCAGTTGCTGCTGATCCGCCGCCTGCGCCGCATTTCGCATGGCCTGCGAGGATTGCGGATCAATTTGCTGAAGCGCCTCCGAGCGCGACCGCATCTGCTCGACGGATTCACGCGCGGTTTCACGAAGCTCTTCCTGTTTTCGGGCGATGCGATCGAGCTCCGTGCGATCCTTGTCGGAAAGGTCTT
>DASZQE010000568.1:0-2913 GCA_035550175.1 Phycisphaerales bacterium
GAATGCGCCGAAGTTTCCGATGCCGGCGTATCTGGATTTTCTGATGGATGCGGCGTGGGAGGATGAGGGCGTGCGGAAAATGGTGAGGCACACGCTTGATGAGATGGCGATGGGGGGAATGTATGACCAGGTGGGGGGTGGGTTTCACCGATACAGCACGGATGAGCGGTGGCTGGTGCCTCATTTTGAGAAGATGCTGTATGACAACGGGCAGTTGTTAAGTACGTATGCTCGCGCTTATGAATTGACGGGAGATGATTTTTATGCGCGAGTGGCGCTGCGGACAGCGGAGTATGTATTGCGCGAGATGCGAAATGAAGAGGGGATGTTTTTCAGCGCGCAGGATGCGGAGGTTGATCATCGAGAGGGGTTGAATTATCTGTGGACGAAGGAAGATGTGGCAAAGGTATTGCAAGATGCGGGGATGCAGAATGATGTTGAGTTTGCATTGAAAGTGTATGGATTGAATGACGGCGTGAATTTCACTGATCCGCATCACCCGGAAGATGGCGGGAAGAATGTGTTGTTTTTGAGAGACAGACCTGAGGAGACGGCGAAGGGGATAGGGATTTCTGTTGAGGAGTATTCTGCAAAGCTGGATGCGGTGAATGAGACGTTGTTGAAAGTGCGGAATGTGCGAAAGCAGCCGATCACGGATGACAAGGTATTGACGGGATGGAACGGGTTGATGATCGCGGGGCTTGCGGACGCGGGGCGAGTGTTGCACGAAAAGACATATCTTGTGGCGGCGCACATTGCGGCAGAAACAGTATCGAAAATGATGATTGCTGAAGATGGACGCTTGATGCGTTCGGCGCGAGCGGGGCGAGTGCATGTGGATGCATTTTTGGAGGATTACGCCTTGTTGGCGCATGGCTTGATCGCGCTTCATCGGGCGACGGGAAATGTACGGTGGATCGAAGAAGCAACTGAACTGATGAAGGAAGCCATGAATCGATTCGGTGACAGCGAGCGTGGCGGATTTTTTGATGTGCAAGAAGGGCGACAGGAATTATTTGTCCGCACCAAAGGCATCCACGATGGTGCGGTGCCTTCGGGCAACAGTGTGATGCTTGTGAACATGCACTCGCTCCTTGAAGTGACCGGAGAAACACAGTGGATGCATGGGTTTAACATCGCATTATCCGGTATCAGCGCTTCAGTACAGGAAAGTCCGACGGGAAGCATTGTGGCAGCATCGGCATTGTGGAAATTCCTATCCCACACTGCGGAATTACTTCCTCAGAAACATGCGAACACCGCTGCGACGCTCGGGCCTGTTTCGTTTCGTGTGTTGACGCGAGCTGATGCAAGCGATGGATGCCGGTCAGTTAGCATTGTGCTCGAAATCGCTCGGGGCTATCACGTCAACGCACATGAGCCGGGGGTTGACGGATTGATCGGCCTTCGCATTCATGCGCTGAATGATGATGCGAAACTGCATGTGACATATCCGGAAGCCAGGCGACTCGACGATGAAAATTCGCCTTACGTGTATGAAAACGGAGATGTGATCACATGCATGGTGGAGAGCGAGCAGGATGTTGAACTGGCCATTCGCTTTCAGGCGTGCAATGATCGGATGTGCCTCGCACCTGCAACACACATCGTGAAGGCGACATTGACGAGCTAATTAAGCGACATCCGCGAGACCGAGGGCCTTGCCATACGCCTTCATCAAGCGTTTGCGAAGCAGGTCATCGGCGCCGGTCAGGGTTGGATTTCGTTTGATCCACGCTTCCGCATCGCGGCGTGCCAATTGAAGCAGGTCGAAATCTCGCGGGAATTCCGCAAGCAGGAATGGTGCGGCGCCGGATTGACGAGCGCCGAACAGTTCGCCGGGGCCGCGAAGCTCGAGATCGCGCTCGGCGATCACGAAGCCGTCATTGGTTTCAAGCATGGCTTTGATGCGTGCCTCGGCATCGGGGTTGGCGGGATCGGCAATGAGGAGACAGAGACTCTGACGATCACCACGGCCGACGCGACCGCGCAATTGATGAAGTTGCGCGAGGCCGAACTGATCAGCCTGCTCAATCACCATGATGGTCGCGTTGGGGACATCGACGCCGACTTCAATGACGGACGTGGCGACCAACGCATCAAGCTTGTGTGCGCGGAATTGGTCCATGATGGCGATGCGTTCCATGGAATTAAGGCGTCCGTGAACCGCAGCGATGCGCTTGCCGGAGAACGGGCCTTCAGAAAGATGGCGATGCAGCGTTTGAACTGCGCGAAGGTTGCGAACGGATTCTTCAATCACGGGCGCGACGACATACGCCTGATCACCGCGATCCAGCCGTTCCGCGACAAATGCATAGGCTTCATCAATGCGGGCAGTCGGCAGATGGCGCGTGATGATCGGTGTGCGATTGGGCGGTAGATTACGAATGGTTGATACATCGAGATCGCCGAAGAGCGTCAGTGAAAGCGTGCGTGGAATGGGCGTGGCGGTCATGACGAGGACATGGGGCGTGCGGTCATCATGAGTAGATTGCGAACGGAGAAAGGCGCGTTGATGAACGCCGAACCGGTGTTGCTCGTCAATGACGGCGAGCGCAAGAGATTTGAATTTGAGCGTCTGGTTGAGCAGTGCGTGCGTGCCGACGACGATGTCGATTTCGCCTGCAGCGATTCGCCTGAGCATCGCGGCGCGCTCCGCCGGTTTCAGCGACCCCGTCAGCAGCGCGAAACGAACCCGTGCGCCTTTGAGGGTTTGCGTGATGGCCTGGAAGTGCTGCTCAGCGAGAAGTTCGGTGGGGGCCATGAGGGCGGATTGGTGCCCGCGCGCAACCGCCAGCAGCATTGCGTACAGTGCGACGGCCGTTTTTCCGGAGCCGACATCGCCTTGAAGCAGACGATTCATCGGGTGATCGAGCGCGAGGTCCGTGAGAATTTCACGGATGACGGAGTCCT
>DASZQE010000569.1:0-2605 GCA_035550175.1 Phycisphaerales bacterium
TCAGGCCCGGGTCAGGCTCATCCACCGTTGTGCGGTGTCCGAGGAATTGAGCGAGAGCTTCGACGGAAGGCGTGATGCGGTTGATGGAACCTTTGGGGTCGTTTTCCGCGCGATAATAGACTTCGATCTCGTCATCGCCGGCATCGCCCTTCATCATGAGACGATCAGACCAAGTGGTGAGCGTGACGGGGCGATCGATATTCAAAGACGTGCCGAAGATGACGATGCGAGGCTGACCGACCTGCGTGATGTAGATGAGGGGCTTGCCAGACTCGACGACGTCGATAATGAATTTGTTGTCAACGATTTCACGGTGGACGAACACATCGCGGCGTTCCACGAGAGATTCGTACGCGGCGAGGCGGATCTCGATGTCATCATCATTGAGAAGTTTGCGAAGCTCCACATCGATCTGCGGATCGTTGTTGAGCTTTCCAAGCAAGGCAATAGCTTTCAAACGAGCCTTGAGAGAACCTTCGGAGGCCATCGTGATCAGGTGTGGCGTGACCAAGGGATGCTGGAGTTTTGCCCCGGCTTCCAAAGCTGCCATGCGCGGCGCTTCTTCAGAATAATCGTAGAGTTCCTTGATCACGGGCAGGCAGCGCGGGCCAAGCGCCTGCCAGCGCCAGCATGCGGCGTCAGCGACAACCGGGGATGCGAGCAGAATGCGCTTGATTGACGTTGCAATCGCCTCGGGATTGGCCTGCTGAATCGAAGTGTGGCGGAGACGCTGAACAAAGGTTTCAACATCGTCGCGGTAGGAGGGCGGCACGGTGATCTGAATGCTTTCATCAGATTCTCCACGTGCGGTTGGATCGCGCATGCCGGGTTCCTTGGGGAAGCGCGTGTTGATGGCGGTGATGAGCATGGCGACACGAGTGTGGCCGGGCGATCCGACGCGGAGCTTGAGCGGCATATCCTTGAGGATGACACCGCCGTTCATGATTCGGCCGGAAAGGCGATTGATGGAATCCTTCCCGACTGCATTCGGCTCGGCAAAGGGATTGATGAAGAGCGGGCCGTGCGCTTCAGCGAGCGCGGCAGCCTGAGCGCCGCCGGCGGTGAGGGCTCCGGGGCGAAGTTCAGTGGTCCAAAGGGAACCGCCTTCAAGACTGGCGGTTCCGGTGCGAGGGTCTGCGGAGACGCGGACATCAAAGAGTGTGCCTTTGACAGCACCTTGAGGAACCACAGCTTCGACGATGACGACGGCGGTGTCGGGGGAATCGATGAGTTCATCAGGAGTGCGGGAATTTCTGTCGCCGTACTTGACGCTGCCGACTTCGTATTTGGAGGCCAGTCCAAGCATGTAAGCGCGTATCTGAGGCGGTATATCACGTGAGCCAGTTCCGTGCAGGCCGACAACCAAGCCGTATCCGCGAACAACAACGGGTTGATATTTCTCGGCGACGGGAGAATCCCAGCCGAGCAGAACAGCTTCGGAGGCGATGGTGCCGCGCAAGATCTGAGGCGTATCGATCTGGAATGAATGATCAACGCGAGCAGACTGGGGCTGGGGATCGGCCTTCTCCACGTTGGAGCAGGCGAACGCAAACATGGGAAAGAGCGCGACGACAAGGCGGGACACAACGTACGAAGAGCGGGTGATCATCGGCAGGGATTTCGTGGCAAGGGAAAGACGAAGGGGCGTGAGACGAAAGGTTATACGTGAGAAATCAAGAAATGGGCGCTACAGGATTCGAACCTGTGACCCATGCTGTGTAAAAGCATTGCTCTAGCCGCTGAGCTAAGCGCCCGTGACAAACCGCATGGTATGGGAGGATGGAGCAGAAGTGAACGGGGCAGGCTGGACGGGTCGGAATATGCGCCCGCGTTGCGAAGGGCGAAGCGTACTGGTACTACTGCGGACCCAACGATGTGGATTGCGATCAGGAATCAAATTGTTCTGTGGGGAGGCGTGATTGCCGCAGGGCTTGTTTGCTGGCAGGCGGCTCCGCATCTGCGCGATTCTCGAGGCGCGATGGGACCGCTGGTGATATTTGCAGAGCCGCAATTCGGCGGAATTGCCTCGGTGGTGATTGTGATTGCGATTTCAACTGCGATTGCCTGCGTGGTCGGAAAAGTCGTGAATGCAGCGGTGGGGTGGTTCGTGCTTGGCGCCGGCATGTACGGGCTGGACTATCAACTGGAATCCGTGCGTGAAACGGCCTTTGCGGGGCACACGCTGCAATTTGAGTGGGTTGAGACGGGGATCATGGGGATCGTGCTGCTTGGTGCGGTGTGGATCATCTGGAGAGTTTCAGGCCCGTTGCATGATGTTCACTCGATTGATGATGAAGAGCATCCGCACGAGATCTTGAGCAGCGAGGCGTTGAAGGGGTTACTGGCGACAGCGGTGGCGATTCCGGTGTACTGGGTGATCGCGAGATCACCATTGAAGGGGCAGGATGTGTGTGCGGCGTTTGTGGGCGGCATGGTCGGCGGATTGTTCGGACGACTCGCTTCGCCGAACGTGCAGCCGATATTGATCGGCGTGGGACCGATTTTCATGGGTGCGATTGCACAGGCTGTGTCGGTGCGATTCATGCACGGAACGCTGGACGCGGCGTACGTGAAGGGGCTCGTGCCGCCGCTCAACATGGTGACG
>DASZQE010000570.1:0-4426 GCA_035550175.1 Phycisphaerales bacterium
AGTCGGCGTCGTCTCGGTCGCGAAGGAAGGGCAGCACCGCGTGTACGAACTCCGCGCAGAGGAACTCAAACCCGTGCATGACTGGGTCAAGCATTTCGAGCAATTCTGGTCACATCAAATCGAAAGAATCAAGCTGCGTGCGGAACGCATGGCTGCCAAGCAGCATGCCGACAAATCTCGCCCGCAACAGAAAGGAACATCATGACTTCAACGATGGAGCAGGAACAAATTCACACGCTGGAAATCCGCAAAGAGGAATCCATCAATGCGCCGATCGAAATCGCCTTTCAAGCCTTGCTCGAGGAACTCGGCCCTGAAAGCACGATGCCCGATGGCAAGCCCTATCCGATGAAGCTTGAAGCCTGGCCCGGCGGACGTTGGTTCCGCGACCTCGGCAACAACACTGGTCACCTTTGGGGCAACGTGCAGGTCATCAAGCCGCCGACGCTCCTCGAAATCATCGGCCCAATGCCGATGTCATACCCCGCGATGAATCACGTGCAGTATCGCCTCACCGCTGAGGGCAACATCACTCGCCTTGCATTCATGCACAAGGGAATGGGAATGATCTCGCAGGATCACCGTGACGGCATGCCTCAGGGCTGGGGATACAAGCTCAGCCGCGTTCGCATCCTCGCCGAGCAACTGAAAAACGCTGGTGTCAACGGAAAGGCGGCGAACCGATGACAACCACTCTTCAGGAAAAATCCGAAGCTGCAACCAGCAACAAAATCGCGCAAGGCATGCTCGCCGAATTCGAGCATGAACTCGCCACGACCCGCCGCTTTCTCGAACGTGTCCCTGCCGACAAGTTCAACTGGCGTCCGCACGAAAAATCGATGACCGCAGGGCAGCTCGCACTTCACATCGCAACCATCCCCGAAAGCGTGCTCGCGCTCGGCTTGAACGATATCGCACAACTTCCGAACTTCGGCGACTGGAAAACTCCGGCAAGCACGCAGGAAATGCTCGACATCCTCGAGCGCGGCGCAAACTTTGTTCGCAAAAATCTTCCGACGATCTCCGACGAACACATGCACGAAATCTGGACACTCGTGAAGGATCTGAAATCCGATCCTCATGTGGTGTTGACATCAATGCCCAGAGTGGCCTTCCTCCGCAGCATCTTGCTGAACCACTGGTATCACCATCGCGGCCAGCTTGGGGTCTACCTCCGTCTCATCGGCGCAAAAGTGCCTTCAAGCTACGGACCCAGTGGTGATGAAAGTCCGTGAACCGGCACAGCAATGCTTGTGCCTAACTGTTCCTTGCTCGTGTGCGAGCAGCCTTGCGCGCTGACGCTGAACGCTCCGCGTGTGTGCGGCTCGCTGCAGCTTTTCGTGCGGATGCGGAGCGTTCAGCATGGGTCCGTTGAGACGCAGCCTTGCGTGCATGCGCGGAGAGAGCACGAGGCGATGCAGCCTGTCCCCCCTCTCGCTTGAGGGTGCGGGTCACTGCACGTGAGACGTTCGGACGACGTTTTGCCCGGCGCTTGCCTTGACCGACATCATGAGAGTATTTCGCACTGCGTCGTGTGCGAGTCGATGCCTTTCCCTTTTTTGGCGGTGGAAGATCAACACCCGCACGTCGAGCTTCGTTAAGTCCGATGGCGATGGCCTGCTTCGCTGAGCGCGCGCCGTGCCTGCCCTTGCGGATCTTCTTGATTTCCTCACGAACGAATTCGCCCGCTTGCGTTGACGCTGATTTGCCTTTCCTTTTATCGCGTTGGGCACGGCGAGTCGCATGTCTTGATGGCGCCATGATGTGAAGTCCTTTGTTGGGAATTAGTGCCTTTTGAAATACTGAACATCGCGCTCGTGCTTCTTTGCTGCAGCCAACGACTTGAACGTCCCGAGATTTCTGCGCTTGCCTGTTCGCACATCTTTCTTGTGTGAATACAGTCGATATTCACCGGATGGAAGTTTTCGAATCATGCGCAAACTCCGTTTCGTAGCTGAGACAACACGAACAACAACATGAATTGTTAAACCACGTAAATGAAGCGACCACGAGAAAGACGTGAGGAATGCGTCATGCCTCATTGCAACCTCATGCTGACAGCGAAATAGAAACTACTTGTTCTGGAACGAAAATCTCTTCTTGTCCCAACCGCACCTGAATCCCGTGCCATAATCTCGTGCCGAGCGGTCCTCCGCCACGCCCCGCAGCGGTCCGTTTCGTCAATCTTCGTGGAGAAAGATCCAATGCAACCTTTCACGCGACCGAAGCTCTCGACCTGCGCGCTGACGCTCTGGGTTTTCTTCTTCCTCTGCCACACAAATGAATCTCTCGCCCAGACTCTCTCAAGCACCCCCATCGCCTCCGGCCTCTCCAAGCCTGTCTGCGTCACCTACGCCCCAGGCGATTTCTCCCGCCTCTTCGTCGTCGAGCAAACAGGCAAGATCAAAATCATCATGCTCGACACCAACACCGTCCTCACCGACCCCTTCCTCGATGTCGGCTCGCTCATCAACTCCGGCCTCGAATACGGCTTGCTCTCCCTCGTCTTCCATCCCAACTATCAGCAGAACGGCATCTTCTACATCTACTACACCACCTCTACTGGCAACGCCGACCCCTTCATCGCCCGCTATCACGTCTCCTCGAATCCCAACATCGCCGACTCCGCCTCCGCTTCCATCATCCTCCACATTCCTTACACCATCAGCAGCCACCGCGCCGGCTGGATGGGCTTCGGACCCGATGGCTACCTCTACGTGTCCACCGGCGATGGCGGCGAGCAGGACCCGCAGAACAATGCCTCCAACCTCGCGGTTCTCAAAGGCAAAATCCTCCGCCTCGATGTCAACGGCCCTGATGGCATCCCCGGCACCGCTGATGACGATGGTTTCCCCGCCGACAACGATCGCAACTACCGCATTCCTCGCGACAACCCCTTCCTCTCCACACCCGGCGCAGCGCCCGAACTCTGGGCCTATGGTCTCCGCAATCCCTGGCGCTGCTCCATGGATCGCCTCACCCATGATCTCTGGATCGGCGACGTCGGCCAGTCCGCTCGTGAGGAAGTCGATTTCCGCGCGTCCGGCTCCGGCGGCGCATTCTTCGGTTGGCGCTGTCTCGAAGGAACTCTTCCCACCAACTACGCCGGCTGCCCGGCTCCCGAATCGCTTCCCCCCTCCACACTTCCCATCTACGAATACTCTCACGCAATCGGCGCATCAGTCATCGGCGGCTACGTCTATCGCGGTTGCGCCATTCCCTGGCTTCAAGGCACCTACGTCTTCGGCGATTGGGGCGGCAAAGCCTTCTCCTTCCGCTACACACCCCAATCCGGCCTCACCGAATTCGCCGATCGCACTGCCGAACTCTCCCTCGGCAGCATCTTCTCCTCCTTCGGTGAAGACGCATTCGGCGAGCTCTACGTCTGCAACTGGAGCAATGGCTTCATCCGCAAAATCATCCCCGCTGCCTTCATCGGTCCCGATTGCAACAACAACGGCCGCAATGATGCCTGTGACATCCTCGCCGGCATCAGCGCCGACGCCAATCACAACGGCGTGCCCGATGAATGTGATCCCCCGCCTCCGCTCTGCCCCGGCGATGTCAATCATTCCGGCGCAGTCAACATCGATGACCTCACCGCCATCATCCTCAACTGGGGCGCAACCGGCCCGAACATCCCCGCTGACGTCACCAATGACGGCGTCGTGAACATTGATGACCTCACCTCCGTGATTCTCCACTGGGGCAACTGTTCATGATTTCGCAAGGGGGAGAATCAACCGATTTCCACACCACGTCCATCACCGGAGTGCCAAAGAACTTGATCGCTCGAAGAAATTGCGGATGCACGACATAATGCCCACTCCGGAGAACCAACATGCCCGTGAAAAAGAAAACCGCCCGTCGCGCTCCCGCCAAATCAAAAACCGCAGCTCCTGCCGGCCCCCAATCCGCCGCGGACCGCAAAGCAGCAGAATCGCAGTTGACCGCGATGATCTCCAGACACGCCCCGGAACATCACAAGCTCCTCACCACAGCCCGCAAATCTCTAGGAAAGCATCTGCCCTCTGCTTATGAGATCATCTACGAATATCGCTCATGGGTCGTCATCAGCTATTCACCCAGTGATCGCGGCTACCAAGGCGTCCTTGGCCTCCGCGCCGACGCCGACAGCGTGAAGCTCTACTTCACCCAAGGCAAGACGCTCCCCGATCCCGAAAAACTCTTGCAAGGTTCCGCCAACGCACGCTGGATTCAACTGGAAAGCGCCTCCACACTCACTCGTCCCGCAGTGCTGCGGTTGGTCAACGAAGCCCTCGCTCGAAATCCCATCCCCTTCGCGCCCGCAGACGGGGGCCTCGGTCCGGTGATCATCAACTCGACATCTGCCAAAAAATAATCCGCAACGGCACGACCGCACAATCATTATCCCGTGCGCTCTGAGGAGCGCAGGCGTCTCGCC
>DASZQE010000571.1:0-3758 GCA_035550175.1 Phycisphaerales bacterium
CGCAGAAACTTTCCCCATCGCGCGCCGCCCGCCACGCCTTTTCATCGCGCACCCACACGCATACAGGCATTTCGTTCTCCCGATCCCACCAGCATACCACCACGTACTCCGCATTTTTTCCCTGATGCAGAATCACAAACCCAGCATCCGGCCTTCCCTTCTTCTCATCTGCTTTCGGCACATCACGCACCGCCTTCATCAATCCATCTTCAAATCGTGATGCATCAAAGCCGCGCTCGCCATACACGATGCTGTGCATCTTCCAATGCCGGCCGTTGATCTCACGAACTCCCAGAAACTTCGTCGCTCGCGGCGCAAACTTTTCAACGCAGGCCTCGTTCATTCATCACCTCTTTGTGCGGTCCGTTCAGCCATTTCGCGCGCATCCTCCGTGCCGACTTGTGCGCACGATCGCGGTACATCTGATTCGTCCAGCAGAATTCACGCACATCCAGTTTGTCCGTTTTGGTTCGCTCCGTTATCCTCTCTGCCCCGAAATTCATTGGATCCTGCATCATCTCAGGCTTGGCGATGCCAACTTTCAATTCGCGTTTTCACCGGCATCTGAAAATCCAGATGAAACGACACCCATTCGAGAACAAACCATGGAAACCACGCTCATCATCCTGAAACCCGATGCCGTTCAGCGAGGCCTGATTGGCCGAATTGTTGCCCGTTTTGAAGAGAAGGGCCTGTTTATCGTCGGTTGCAAGCTGATGAAAATCTCCCAGGAACTCGCCGCCACCCACTACGAAGCGCACAAATCCAAGCCCTTCTATCCCGGTTTGGTTCGCTTCATGACGTCGTCGCCCGTGCTTGTTATGGCCATCCGCGGCGTCGGCGCCATCGCAATTGCCCGCAACATGATGGGCGCAACCTTCGGTTCCAAGGCCAATCCGGGCACGATCCGAGGCGATTTCGGGGTTTCAAACTCATTCAACCTCATTCATGGCTCAGATTCGCCTGAAGCTGCCGCCCGAGAGCTGGAATTGTTCTTCAAGCAAGGCGAAGTCCTCGATTTCAAGCGAGAAATTGAGCCTTGGGTCTACGATATGTCCGGCAAGTCGCCGGAATGACCTGTTTCTGATGAGCAAACGCTGAAATCTGACTCGATGTAGTAAGAAATGGCTCTCGAATTTGTAGAGTCCAGAATAATCCAGTCTTCAGCGATCCCGTAGCAGATTGCCATATTTGTTCACGCGTTCATGCATGAAAATGCATGGTTTTTACGCTTATACATGTCATTGCGCGACAAAGTGTCTATTTCTGTGCCGAATCTGCAATAAAGTGATCATGCGAATTCGAGACATCCGATCATTTGAAATTGTAAAAGTTGTTTAGAATCAGTCGAAATATAGAACCGATCGGTACAGTTTAGAGTATGAGTACGTAAGGGTTTTCCATTGAATGACTGTGGAAGAGCCAAAAACAATCGAATTGATTCAGGAAATTGGTTTTTCACGTTCAGGATGCTGGAAATCAGATAGGTTGAAGAATGATTCACAGGAGCTTCATCCCAAACTTCAGCGAATGTGGCACGATCGAGTGTAAAAACTCGTGTTTTTGGTACGAAAACGCACGATAAGGCATTATTTTTGGGTATGACGCTGAGGCCTGGACTCGGAAGTGGTTTTTAATGGACTTTGTGACATTTTTCACAATATCAAGCATCCAAGTGACACGTTGAAGCGTTGGTTCCGTATGAGTTGAAGACATTGAAAGGTCGCGGAGAGAAGTGAAACGGCTGGAAGCGTCCTGATGACAGCGTAAAACGCTCAGAAAGGCAGAGAAACATGTGGTTTGAGACAGAAAAAGAAGGAGACCGGGCGAACAAGGATTGATTTTCCGGGTCTTAATGTTGGCGATCCGCAATTTCGAAGGCCTACCCAGCCGCGGAATTCAACGGAGAACCGAGACGAAGCGTCGAAAAAGGGTGATGGGGTTGACCATGATTGAGATGATTCAGAACAATTCAGGATTTGGAAGCGTGCGAAAGCGCCCGGCGGCTACAAGTCGTTCGGTGTCGCGGCGCGGCGCGAAGAACGCAACCAAGTCCAAGAGCACGGTTCGCGGAAGCAAGCGGCTGAAGAGCGGCAAGCTGATGCGAACGACGGACATTTCGCGGAGCGCTTCGATGAGCGAAGCGACTTCGCGAGCAAGCGAAGCGCGGATGATTGAGCCGCGATCGGGCGCGACTTCCGCGCGCGGGAGCCGGCGGATTGATCCGACGCAGATGGATTACGGCATCGGGCTTTCGAGCACTGATTCGGATTCGCTGCGCGAAATTCTTGCGGAGCCGATGGATTACATCGACAGCCGGGAGTTCTACAAGAAGGATGCGGAAGCGCGGATCTTCCAGAAGCCGGCGGACATCGCGCGGCCTGACGTGTCGTGGTATCGGCCGCTGATGGATGACATCGGCGGGTCGAAGAATTCACGCTCGAAGGGCGAAGGCGCGACGCTGCTTTCGGCTGAGCAGGAGCGCGTGCTGTTCCTCAAGTTCAACTACGCACGGCACCGGATTTCCGAGATGCAGAACAAGATCGGCACCAGGAATCCGACGGAGAACCAGGCTCGCGAAATGCTGGCGTGGCACCAGAAGGCGATGGAACTTCGCGATCAGATCGCGGAGACGAATCTGGCACTGGTGCTGGCGATGGCGAAGCGCACGCGGATGAGCGACGTGGATTTTGCTGACCTTGTCAGTGAAGGAAACATGGCTTTGCTGCGGAGCGTGGACAAGTTCGACTGCGGCCGCGGCTTCAAGTTCAGCACGTACGCATGCCGGGCGATTCTGAAGGCGTTCAGCCGACAGGGCATGAAGCTGAGCAAGTATCGCCAGCGTTTTCCGACGGAGTTTGACGCTTCGATGGAAAAGAGCGATCACCTGGAGACGTTGCGCCGGACGCACGAGCTGGAGACGGCCAAGGAGCTGAAGCACATTGTGCAGGGCAACGAGGCTGATCTTTCGGATGTAGAGCAGACGGTGATTCATCATCGGTTCCGACTCGACGGCATGCACGACGGTCCGCAACTCACGCTGGAACAGGTGGGCGCGATCATCGGCGTGACGAAGGAGCGTGTGCGGCAGATTCAGAACAAGGCGCTTGAGAAGATTCGCACGTGCCTTGACGAGAAGATGCTGCCGACGGCTGAGCGTGAAGCGTTGAAGGCTGCACAGGCGGAAGCTGAGCGGCTGCGAACGGCGGATCGCGAGCCGATGCTGGGCGAACGGCCGAGCGTGAACTGATCTGGAAGGATTCAGGAGCCAGCAGCGAGGATCCAGAATGCAAGAATCAAGAAGCCGTGGAAGCGATTCCGCGGCTTTTTCATTTTTGGAAGGCGTTGGTGGTATTCCAACGAAGTCACATCAAGGCAAATGTCTCGGGGATCAAGAGCGGAAGCTCAATTGATCATCGAGTGCGAATGAAGGGACATTCGTAAGAAGTGATGCGGTGTCAGGGGACGACTGCCCCCTCTTTTGGAAGAAGAAGTAGGGAGCCAGATGGCGATCGAAGGAGGTTCCACGTCGTACACGACGTGGGATTTGAGAGAAGAAGGCGACGGAGTCGTCTCGCCTGATAATTAGAGAGCAAGAGATTGCTGGTTTCATGCAACTGAAGTTGCATTGTTCAAAGGAAGTGCCCAGGCATGGCCATGCCTGGGCTTTGTGACACGGCCCACGCGCGAGGACTTGCGGGGGTCGTTGCGCCGGGCACACAGCATTGTTGCTGCGGTCGAAATGCCGTGCCGCAGCC
>DASZQE010000572.1:0-7569 GCA_035550175.1 Phycisphaerales bacterium
AATTGGTATTTCGTGGTATCGGATTCGGTGTATCAACAGATTCGATTGACACGGGCTGACGTTGTCGGCCTGCCTGAGCCGAAGGCGGAGCAGACCGTACCACCAGCAGGGCCTTCGACAGCAATGCCGGACACTTCGGAAGCGGCTCCTGAACATTGAACATCTGTTTTGGACTGAACGGAGTCTGTGCGGAGTTATTTCTTTGCAGTTTCAGCCAGCGACTAATTGTGATCCGCGGCGAGTTGTGATCGCAGGGATTCGGCATCCTGTGGACGATTGGTTCGTTCGTACAGGGCGATCAGTCGTTGTGTGGCGCGATCCATATTGTCGGAGGGATTGCCGATCTTTTGAATCTCTTTGTATCCTTCCTTCAACAGGGGCTCGGCGCCGGCCACGTCGCCAGCTTCCATCAGGCACTCCCCGAGGCGGCTTTTGACGTCTGCAATTTTGGCTTCGTCTGCGGAACCTTCTTTGACGGGTTGTTCAAGCGCGGCACGAAGAATCGGTATCGCTTCGGCGAATTTTCTCTGTTCCATCATTGCGGCGCTGAGCACCTGGCGCGACCACAAGATTGACGGGTGTCCCGGCCGGAGCAGTTTCAAGCGTGTATCGAGGGCCAGGGCGCTGAACTCCTGGGATTTGGGCCAGTCGTTTTTCATGGCGTACAGGTCTGCGAGGCCCTGCTCAGTGTCAGCGACATACGTGTTGGCTTCGCCGAGCTTGTTGCGCTTAATTTGAAGCGCATCGAGGTAGGCCTTTTCGGCGTCGTCGAATCTTTTTTCACCGACGAAACACTTTGCAAGGTTTGAGAGCCCGCCGCCGACGTCGATGTGGTCGTTGCCGCGCATTTCACGAACGATCTGGGTGGCTTCACGAAAATCGTCTTCCGCTTCGCCATATTTTTTTTGAGAGAGCAAACAGGTGCCAAGGTTGTTGAGGCTGCGGGCCACAAGGATGCGGTCCGGTCCCGTCGCGAGCTTGCGGCGAATTTCGAGAGCTTTGCGGTACATGCTCTCGGCGTCATCGTGCTTATTTTCGCGGTCAAGGGTGGCCGCGAGGTAATTCAGGCTGCTGGCTGTCGGCAGGCTTTCGTCGCCGGACACGGCGCGGCGCATGTCCAGGGATTCGCGGAAGAGTTTTTCGGCGTCGGGATACTGCGAGTTGGCCCATTTCACTGCGCCGAGATCCTCAAGATATTGCGCCACTTCCAGATTCGGCTCCGGGTGGATCTTCCTCTGGGTTTCGAGCGCGACGGTGAGTTGCTTTTCGGCTGCAGGAAAGAGGTTCAGTGCCCGATAGGCGTTTCCAATCGCGCCACGGAGGCCGGCTTCGACATCCGGCTCCTCGGAGATTTCGCCGGCGTCGAGCTGCACGATGGCCTGGTCGAGCTTGTCCACGACCTTGACTTCGGGGCCTTCGGCGTCGCGCGCGTTGACGGCCGTCAGCATGTGCTGAAGAAACTCGTTGATGCTCTTGAACTTCTGATTTTCCTGCTGCGTCTGGAGGCGAAGAGCGTGCTCGCGCCAAATCCACACCGCAGACAGCGAAAGCAATACCAGCAACATGGCACTGGCTGCCATGCTGACGCGCGCAATGCGCCTGCGTTGCCGGGCGCGCCTCCGTGTGTTGAGCGACAGGAGGCGCTCGGCGAGTTCCTTGGCGCTGCTGAGGCGGTCGTTCTCCTGGCCCTCGACGCAGCGGGCGATGTCCTCACGAAGAAGCGGGTCGGCGACATCGCGTTCCCATCCTTGGGCCATAGGTCGGTCGAGATCTCCGACGACCATTTGATAGAGGACGATGCCGAGGGCGTAGACGTCGCCTTGAATCGTGAAGGGCTTGCCGATGAGCGTTTCCGGAGGTGCGTAGAGGCGCGTGCCTGTTCGACTGGAATCGTTCTTGGTCACAAGTGCGGCGGTGACGCCGAGCATCGTGGCGCTGAAGTTGGCGAGTTTTGACGGGTCAGTAAGCTCGCCGATACCGAAGTCGGTGAGCCTGGGCATCGGGTTTCCGTTTTCGCCGCGGTAAATCAGAATGTTCGAGGGCTTGATGTCCTTGTGCAGGACGCCGACGGAATGTGCCGCGGCGACGGCTTGTGCGGTGCGGATCACCAGGTCCAAGCGCGTTGCCAAAGGAACTTTGTCGATTCCGCCCTGTGTTTCGGCCCATTCAACAATGCTGCCGTGCTCGGTGAATTCACTTTCGATGTAGTAGGGGGGATGCTCGACCTGGACTTCGTGGAGCTTGGCGATGTCGCTGCGATCGCCGAGCGCGTTGCGCAACAGACGAAAGAGGACGATTTCGCGCTTGAATGACCGGAGGCGTTCTGCATCAAAGCAGAACTTGAACACGCGGCGTGTGTGGGTTTTGGCGTACTCACCGAGCCAGACTTCGCCGAAGCCGCCTTCGCCGAGCCTGCGTTCGAGCATCCAGCCCTTGCGATCGGGAATTTCGAGTCCGACTGCGGGACGCCAACCGAGGGTTTCCTCTTCATCTGCGGCGACGCTTCGACGGGCTTTTTCGGTGTCGGGTGGGAACTGAAACGGGGCGACGCCGATTTCGCCGACTTCAAAGACTTCAAGCGGCTCTTCGGCGCCTTTGAAAAGATACCGGCCGTGTGCGATCCATTTGCGCGTCACGGTTTCGGTTCCGCCATCCGAGGTGGAGGTTTCTCGAATGAACTGCCGTGCGTTATCGAAGGCGGAGCGCGTCATCAGAATCTGGCCGGGCAGACAGAGGCTCATCACGCGGGCAGTGATATCAACAGCAAGTCCGGAAAGTTTTGCAGTGCCGGAAGTCGGCTCGATGTCGAGTTCCGAGACTTCACCAAGATGCACGCCGACGCGGGCCCTGATCCTTCCCTGATTCCATTCCTGCGACCCCAGAGAAGATTGAAAGTGCAGCGCGGCGAAGACGGCATCGCTTGCGGAATTGAATGCGGCGAGAAATCCGTCACCGACGTCCTTCAGAACTTCGGCGTAGGGGAAGGCGTGAAGGGTGTTGCGAAAGAGCACATCATGCTGACGAATCAAATCGGCAACTACGGCGTCGCCGAGCCTTCGCTTGAGGTCGGTGGACCCGACAATGTCGGTGAACATCAACACTCGGATGCGTGATTGAGGACGCTGATCGCTCATGCCGGTTCATCGGGTTCCCGCTCAATTTCGCATGGGTTCCGCGAATACCGTGGTGCGTATTCGTGCAGGAAATACCCCGTAGGGGATTTGAACCCCTGTTACCGCCGTGAGAGGGCGGTGTCCTAGGCCACTAGACGAACGGGGCGGATTGCCGCACGGCGAGGTGCGGCGAATCAATGAGGATACTCGCGTGAAACGCAGGGTCAAACGGCGGGATTCACTTCTGCGACGTGGACCGTCCCGGATTGAGCGAGAACTGACGCGGTTTTTGCACGCTCAAGGAACGAGGGGAGCGTGTTATTTTCAAGCGTGAAAGCGATTCTTTCCGGTTGACTCTCGCGGCGTTGTTCGTAGCATGGCCACCTCGCAAGTGTTTGCCGTGCCGCGCGAAAGCGCCGCACCAGGAGTTTGGCTACATGATTCCAAAGCCACCGCCCAACCAGGGCCAACTGGGGTTTCTCTACATCCCGCCCTACCGCGTGCAGGGCATCAGCATCGCCGGCGAACAAACGGTGGTGCAGGTTCCTGAGCTTGATGTGGTGTTTGACATCGGATTGTGTCCGCGATCGGCGTTGACGTCACCGTACGTCGCCCTCACACACGGGCACATGGATCACATCGCCGGGCTGCCGTATTACTTCAGCCAGCGGGTTTTTCAGAAGATCGGCACGGGCACCTGCGTATGTCACCCGGAACTTGCCAAACCAATCCAGAACATGATGGCGAGCTGGATACCGATCGAGCAGCAACGCACGCCGCATGAAATCATCGGACTTGAACCGGACCAGCAGATTGAGATCAAGAACAATATTTTTCTGCGCGGGATCGAAATGGTTCACACTGTTCCCGCGCTGGGCTATTCGGTCATCGAGCGGCGCAGCAAATTGAAGGAAGAATTTCTGAACCTTCCGCAGGAAAAACTGCGTGAACTGAAAGCCTCGGGCACGGAAATCACGCGAACGCTGGAGATTCCGCTTGTGGCGTATTCCGGCGACACGGAAATGAACCCTGCGCTTTTCCGCGATGAGTTCGCGAATTCGCGCATCGTGATCTGCGAGTGCACGTTCTTTGAAGATGATCATCGATCACGAGCGGCAGTGGGCAAGCATCTGCATATACAAGATATTGCGACCCTACTGAAAGTCTGGCGTGCTGAGGCTGTGGTCATTATTCACGTATCGCGGCGCACGAATCTATCTGAATCGCGCGAGCAACTTGTGCGGCTTGCGGGCGCGAACGACGCATCGCGCGTGCATTTTCTGATGGATCTGCGCGGCAACCGGATGCGACACGAACGACAGCTCCGAGACGCGGGCGAGCACTCGTGACGTGTCTTATCTCGGAGTGCGCATGTAGTTGACGGTGTGTGGATCGCGTCGTACATTCCCCCGTGTTGTCGCTGAGTCGTGTGCATGAGCATCTCGGCAGGTGGGACCGCCGGGCGGATGACAACAACCGTCGTCAATACTTTTTTTCGCACTCAAAAGGTACGCACCTCGAGATGCCTCGTCCGGATCCGCACATTTGGGAATCCCTCCTCGCGTACTTGCGCCGTCATCACGCGATCATGTGTCGCCATTGGTTTGACGACATAGAGCCGCTGGACATATCAGGCGGCACGCTGAAGCTGCTGGTGCGCGAGGTTGTTCATCTGCGATATCTACAGCGGACGGCGGTACAGCAATTCACGGAAGCTGCGCAGGCTGTCACAGGGCATCTGCTGAGCGTGAAATTTGTGGGGGAGCGGGACATTGCGGAGGAGCGATTCGCTTCGCGGCGTCCGGCGGAGAACTCGGCAGCGGAGGATGTCTCCGCTGCAGTCCATCCGACGGGAGTTCTGCTGAGTCCGGATGCAGAGACCACGCTTTCCCCTGATTTTTCGTTCGCGAACTTCGTGGTCGGACCGGAAAACCGCCTTGCGCACGCCGGGGCGATTGCGGTCACGAAAGACCTCGGCCGGGTGTACAACCCGTTCTTTGTGCATGGGGGTGTCGGCTTGGGCAAGACGCACCTGCTTCAGGCGATGTGCCAGGCGGTGCTCAACAACAATCCGTCGCTGAAAATCTACTACATCTCATGCGACACATTCATGAACCTGTTTCATGACGCGGTGCAGGCGGGTGTCATGGCGGAGTTCCGCAACAGATTCCGCTCGGCGGACATGCTTGTCGTGGACGACATTCACGATCTCTCGAAGCGTGAACGATCGCAGGAAGAATTTTTTCACACGTTCAATGCGCTGCGAGACGCGGGCAAACACATCGTGCTGAGTTCCGACGCAGTGCCGAGCGAGATTCCGCAACTCAAGGAGCGCCTGGTCAGCCGATTCGCGTCGGGGCTGGTTGCACGAATTGACAAACCGTGCTTTGAAACACGCGTGGCGATCGTGAAGTCGAAATCTGCGCTACGAAGCCTGCAACTGCCGGATGAGGTGGCGGAATACATCGCTCAGCGAATCGAATCGAACATCCGCGAACTTGAGGGTGCGATCAATTCGATTCAGCACTCTGCGGCAATGCTCGAAGTTGCAATTTCGCTTGAACTGGCGAAAAGGGTGCTCGGCGACCAGGCATCGGCGGGTTCGGCGTCCGGCCCGACGATCCAAGTGATTCTTGAGGCTGTCACTTCTTTTTACGACCTGAAACTCACCGATCTTCTGTCACGGCGCCGGCATAAATCCGTAGCTCTGCCACGCCAGGTCGGCATGTGGATGGCACGGAAGCACACGCGGTACAGTCTGCAGGAAATCGGTGGGTATTTCGGCGGGCGCGACCATACGACTGTGATGCACGCCATCCGAACAATTGACGACCGTTGCAACATGGATCTTTCGTTCCGGCAGGACATCTCCCGTCTTGAGGATCGTGTTGCGGTCGTTCACCCGAAGCCCGGTCCTTCCGGATTTCCGCCCAACGGTCCGCATCCGGAAGGCGGATCGGACAATTTCCAACACAATGGAACCTGACAACTGCTTGTGGATAACCGTTCGTCGGCGTCTATGAGCTGCCGGGACTTGTGGCGATCTGCCCGATTCATGACAATTCGATCATCTTGCGGTGTTGGTTTCTGACATCCCTATTCACCAGTGCAACAAGCTAATTGACAATCAGCACACATGGCGTATTGGTTGTAATTGTTTGTCAGACAAATGGTTACTGAGAAATTTTGTTGCTGTCCACAATTTGGAAGGGCGCTTAACTAGGGATATTTGTTTAACAAGAATCATACTTTTGTTAACGCCCCGTCATTCGGACTGGCAACTCACACACCATACGGTTGTGCGCTGGGCTACTTGAGCGGACCGCAGCTTTTTACCGCACCGAACACAATCCAACCCGGTACGTCCGTAGACTTGGTGTCGCTTCACGAAATCCCCGACGTTGCCGTTCGCATCCAAGTAGCTACGAACCGTGGAGCCGCCAGAGTCAATAGCCTCTGTCAGCACGGCCACAATCGCACGAGCGAGCAAGTCATAGCTGGATATCGAGATTCGGCGAGCTTGCTTGCGGGGATTGATTCGTGATCTGAACAGAGCCTCATCGGCATAGATATTTCCAACGCCTGCAAGCACATTTTGATCAAGCAAAGCGGCTTTAATCGGGCGCATTGAGTCGCAACACCGATCATGCAGGAGCGATCCGGTTACGGTCAGGGCGTCAGGGCCCAAGAAGTTCCATTTCTCCTGCTCCAAGGCATCAAACGTTGGGTAGGAACACAGTCCACCAAAACGCCGAGGGTCCTTGAAAATCATGCGACGACGTGTTCTGCCTTGTTTTAGAAGCCATTCACAGTGTTCATGCTTTTCGATCTTGGGGTTTTCTGCTGCGGGTCCAACGCGCACCTGTCCGGACATGCCCAGATGCACACCAAGAACCCGGCCGTCATTCACAATGATCGCGAGATTCTTTCCCTTGCGGAGCACAGACGCAATCACGCCGTTCACCAGCAGCGCGGTTTCCGGGCTGCATTTTTTACCGCTGTGGGGATGCTGCAGGATGTCAGACCTTCGCAGAAGAACGGACTGCACGTGTGCGCCGACGATCTGCGGCAAAAGCGTTCGTCTGAGGTGTTCAACTTCAGGTAATTCAGGCACATGAAACCCGCAATGCCCCGGATTTCCCTAACTATCTGCGAATCCTCCGCTTGCACCAGGAGTATACTCACACAGGGCTTTCGGCCGACAAATCACAAGCATTTCATTGCGTTGTTCGTTCTGCTGCGGAAGGAGCCTCGGCACCATGACCGGTCCAACCAAACCCAACACCCAACCGCTGGATCTTGAATCGGCTGCCCGCGAGGTCACAGAGGCGCACGGCAAGCTCAAGAGCGAAATTCACAAGATCATCGTCGGTCAGGATCAGGTGCTTGATGAAGTTCTCGCAGCCGTCTTCTGCGGCGGGCATGCCCTTGTGGTCGGCGTTCCCGGACTTGCGAA
>DASZQE010000573.1:0-4927 GCA_035550175.1 Phycisphaerales bacterium
AGATGAAAGGCGCGCGCGGCGTGTTGCGCGTGGTGGGTCAGCCGGATGAACAGGGATATGTGGAGGTGTATTACCGTCCTCCGCCGGCGTATTTCGAGGGACTCACGTTGCTGAGCGTGCTGACGCATCGGCTGGGCGATCACTTGACGAAAGTGAATGACGGTGCGCCGAAGAACATCCGCGCAACTGCGAGCGTGCATGATCACAGTACACTCAAGACTCCATGAATCTGATTCCAGCCATTGTGCAGGCGGTATTCGCGATTGTCGGACTGGACATTCTGCGCCGACGAGTGCTGCCGAGGCTGAACACGCTTCCGCACGCGGGATTGTTCATCAATGTGTGGGGCCCGATTGCGCTGGTGCTGCCGATGCTGGCGGCGGTGCGGAGGGTGGACGCGGATGCGGGCGTGACGGCGTGGCCGGCGCTCGGGCAGATTTTTCTGCTCATGCCGATCGGTGTCGCGTGCGCGATGTTGGTGGGGCGAATGCGAAGTTCTCACGAAGGGCAGGTGAATGCTGCACATGAGCGGCAGCAGTGGGCGGACTGGGCCTGCTGGGTGGGGGCGGCGATGGTGTTCGTGCTGATGACGGCGCTCGGGCAGCTTTCCATGCCTGTGGGGCAGTGTGCATTTGCGCTGGGGGCGGTGCTGATGTGGTGGCGGACGCCGGATTCAGGAGCGGACTCAGAATCGATGGGCGGCGACGCGGCGCGGACGTGGAACGCGATTTCAATAGTGCTGATGTGTGCGATCGCGCAGAGCGCTGCGGTGTATTTCTGCACCAATCATGAAGCGGAACGGGCAAGCGTGCTGGTGACGAGCCTGTATGTGCTGCTTTTTTTCCTGCTGAGCGCGAGAGTTTCATCGGCGGAGACCGCAACGCGACTGGGCGGGTGGAGCATGGCGATGGGAGGGTTGATGTGCCTGGGCGTGATTGCGATGGCGAGGTTCTTTCCGACCGCGATTGCAAGTTTTCAGGATCGTGGAACACCGGCGCAGATGCAGGTGGCGTACGGGCTTGGGCGATTCACGCTTGAGGCGAGCACGGCGCTGGTGTGTGCATCAGCAGGCCCGCTCCTTTTGCGATGGCCTGGTGCGCTGCAGCGCATGATCGGCGCGATTGTGCTGGCGATGTGTCTGGCGCTGGAGGCATGGAGAATTGCGGGATTTTCGTTCAGTGCGAGCGGGCATTGAAGGTTTTTCATGGCGCATGCCGATCTTGTTCACGCCGTGACTTCCGCGCCTGTTTACGGGTAGGATTGACGCATGGCAGAATCGGACGGACACATGGTGGCTCCGAATCAACGTCGCGCACTTCCCAGTCTGCGGGATTCGCTCACGCACAAGTTTTCGATTGCAGGTCACGAGGGATATCTGACGGTGGGGCTGTTTGAAGACGGCACGCCGGGCGAGATTTTCATCAAGATGAGCAAAGAAGGCTCGACGCTGTCGGGGTTGATCCAGGGATTCTGCCGAGCGTTCAGCCTGGCGCTGCAATACGGATTGTCCGTGCAGGACGCGGTGGACCGATTCCGCGGAATGCGTTTTGATCCGATGGGGCCGACGAGCAATCCGGAGATTCCCGAAGCCCTGAGCATTCTGGATTACGTGGCACGATATCTGGATCTGCAATACGTACAGCACCACGATCGTGTTTCCGGCGGGCTGGCGAAGCGTGTAT
Source organism: Phycisphaerales bacterium (assembly GCA_035550175.1). Classification (GTDB taxonomy): domain Bacteria; phylum Planctomycetota; class Phycisphaerae; order Phycisphaerales; family SM1A02; genus DASZQE01. The sequence goes on from DASZQE010000573.1 coordinate 1,683, forward strand.
CGTAATCGTCTCAACGTAGCATCAAAATCAGAAGAGAGTGTTCAATGAAAAACCCCGCGTTTGCGGGGCTTGTGAATTATGACTTGATGACGTGCAGGGGAATCAGGCCTCAGCAGGCTCTTTCTTCTTCTTGCCGGCCTTGGCTTTGCCTTCGCTCTTGTCTTTCGACTTGGCCTTGGCTGATTCGCCAGCATCATCACCAGCGTCTTCCGCTTCAGCCTTGCGGCCCTTCTTCCTGGGCTTGGCGTCGGCGGCTTCGCCTTCCGCGGAAGTTTCGCCCTCAGCGGCTTCACCCGCTTCGGGTTCGTGGGTCGGTTCAGTGTGAAGGTCGAGCGTGCGGTCGGGCTTGATCTCGAGCGTGACTTCAGCCTTCAGGTCTTTGTCCAACTGAATCGGCACGTGATACGAACCGACGCGGCGCACCGGCTGCGCCAGGCGCACGGAACGCACGTCCACTTCGTAGCCGGCGGAGTGCAGGCCGTCCGCAATATCGCGCTGCGTGACGGAGCCATAGAGAATGCCTTGGTCATTGCAGGAACGCACGAGCGTGACGACAACGTTCTGCATGCGCTCAATGAGTTCCTCACGAGACTTGCGCAAGCGAGCGAGTTCCGCAAGGGCTGCGGCGCGGGCTTCCTTGAGCATTTCAATCTTGTGAGCGGTTGGCTTTTCCGCCAAATGATGCGGAAGCAGGAAATTGCGGGCAAAACCGGGACGAACTTTGACTTCATCGCCGACGATGCCGAGGTTTTCTACGGACTTGAGCAGCAGCAGTTTGACTTTCTTAGCGGCCATTGCGTGCTGTCCTTTCTTGAGAAAGTTAGGAGCGAAGGATCCGATCGCTCCAACAGAGAAACGGAACATGCCGGGCTGGATCCGAGACCCGGCGGTTGTTCAACAGATCAGAACGGAATGTCGTCCTCGCTGATGGGTTCATGCGATCCGCCTGCGGGGACGTGGGATTCTTGCGAGCCGCGACCGGAGGACCCGCCGCCTTCGCCGCCGCCTCCGCGCGAGTCGATGAACTCAAAACTTTCGATCACGACCTTGAGCTTGGATCGCTTGCTGCCGTCCTTGTCCTGCCATTGGTCGAGTTTCAAACGGCCTTCGATGAAGACGGGACGCCCCTTGCCGAGGTACTGTTTCATCACCTCGGCGGTCCGGCCCCAGGCTTCACAATCCACGAAGGTGGTTTCCTCGCGGTTTTCGCCTTCCTTGGTCTTGTAGCGGCGGTTGAGCGCAAGGCCGATCTGGGCCACGGCCTGATTGGAAGGCGTGAACTTCAGTTCGATGTCTCGCGTGATGTTGCCCATGAGCAGCACTTTGTTGTAGCTGGGCATAAAAATGCTCCTGCAAAAGAGTCCCCAAGAATGAAACGACGCATCGGCAGATTACAGATCGGAAATGTCCACGTCCTCCGCGCCGTCTTCCATGTCATCCGCGAGCGCATCGCGCTGGTCTTCCGCCGGCTTGGCGGGAATGGCTGAGGGAGATTCACGGCGAAGCTTGATTTCATCCGCGAGCGCAGCCTGGCCGTCGGCGGCCTGCATCTGATCTGCAGTCAGGTCGTCAGCGCGGGTGATGAGCGCCCGGAGCATTTTTTCCGAGAGATTGCAGTCTCGCTCGATGCCGACCATGCGAGAGGCCGGTGCGGTGAAATACGCCAGGAAGTACAAGCCGCGCTTGTTGCCCTTGATTTCGTATGCCAGGCGGCGCTCATCCCACTTCTTGAGCGCGATGAGCTGGGCATGAGCGCGGTGGAGGATTTCCTTGATGTGGTCAACAGCGCCCTGCATGTCCGCGAGTGCGGATTGCGGGAAGAGAAAGAGACCTTCATAGGAATACGTTCGTTCTTTTGCAGTTGCAGTAGTCATATCTTCAAGCCTTGAAACAGTGAGTTCAACATCCGCGGTCAGGCGGAGTCCTTTCGTGAATTGAATGTGTTCATTGCCCCGGTCATGCCATGCACAGCCCAGTGGGCTGCGGCATCCACCGCGTCGGCAAGCGCGTGATCAACAAGCGTCCGCTGATCAGGACGGAATTTCCCCAGAACATACGCGCTTTGGGGGATATCGCCGCGACCGTCAATGCCGATGCGCAGGCGACCGTACTCGGATGTGCCGAGCTTCTCCTCGACATCCTGCAGGCCGTTGTGCCCGCCTGCGGAGCCTTCCGGACGCAGCCGAATTGAGCCGCACGGCAAGGCCAGATCATCGACGATGATGAGCAGGTCTTCGCGCGGCTCGACTTTGTAGAAACGAACCGCTTCGCCGACGGATTGCCCGCTGCGATTCATGAACGTCAGCGGTTTCAGCAGCAGCGTTTTCTCGCCGCCGATGTCGGCTTCGAGCGTGCTGCCGCTGAACTTGGACTTGGCTATAGTGCCCGGCGCAAACCTGCGCGCAAGCGAATCCAGCACGGCGAAGCCCACGTTGTGACGTGTGCCGTCGTATTCCGGACCGGGATTGCCAAGACCGACGATCAGTTTCATGAATGCTCCGTGGACGAATCGCAAGGCGATCAGTCTTAGTCCTTTCCGCCTTCCTTGCCTTCGCCAGCCGCAGCGGCCTTGGCGGCACGCTCGGCCGCACCGATGACTTCGGGCTCGGTTCCAGTGCCCTCGGCGACTTCCGCGGCTTCGCCGGCTGCCACTTCCTCTTCGTGGACAAAGGTGATCTGCGCCACCGGGATGTGCGGCGAAACTTTCGTTCGCACGCCTTCAGGCAGCTTGATCTGGCCGACGGTGAACATGGTTTCGAGGTTGGAAATGTCGATGCGGATCTCATCGGGAATCGACGCCACCTTGCAGATGATCGGGAGTTCCGTCATCGGGTGTGAAAGCACCGATCCGGGCTTCTTGGAAGCCTCGGGAACGCCGACGAAGCGCAGGTGGACGTTGACTTCCACTTCTTCATCCAAGTCCACGCGAGCGAAATCCACGTGAATCAGATTGTCGCCCATGTAGCCGTACTGAAGGTCTTTCACCAGGCAGATTTCAGGCTGGCCGTCCTCGATGGTGACGTTGACCACGTGCGACCCGTGACGGACGGCATGGATGACGTCTTTTTCCGTCACCATGATGTGCAGCGGGTCGCGCTTGTGCCCGTACATCACCGCAGGCAGATGCCCCGCCTTGCGGAATCGCCGTGCGTACTTGGTGCCGAGTTGGTCGCGCTTCTTTGCGTTGATCGTTGGAGTATCGTGTTTCATGTCTGACAAACCTTGTGAACGAATGCCGGATCACA
>DASZQE010000574.1:0-7454 GCA_035550175.1 Phycisphaerales bacterium
CCTCCGGCAAAGGCACCGGCACCGAAGTCCGTCTGCAGACCGTTGCGGAAGCATCGCTGATTCAGACCGTCAAAGCCCCCGGAATCATCGAGCCTCACACCAAGGTTGATATCTCCGCCGAAGTCGCCGCTCGCATCGAAGATCTCCCCTTCCGCGAAGGCGACCATGTTCGCAAGGGCGACATCATCGTCAAGCTCGATGATCGTGATCTTTCCGCAGCGCTTGATGCCGCCCGCGCCCGCGCCGAAGGCGAAAAATTCCGCCTCGAATCTGAACGCGCCACTCTTGTCGGCCTGAACAACAATCTCGCATTCCAGCAGAAAGAGCTTGAACGCCAGCAGAAACTCTTGGCCACCGGCGACACCGCCGCCCGCAACGTCGAAGAAGCACAGGATCAGGTCCAGGGACTTCAATCCAACATCGAAGCCTCCAAGCAATCCATGTCCGTCATTGAAAGCTCGCTTGCCTCCGCCATGGCCGACATCGATCGCGCCCAGGAAGCGCTCCGCAAGACGACCATCACGTCTCCTATTGACGGCCTGGTCACTAAGCTCAATGCGGAAATCGGCGAAGTTGTGCTCATGGGAACCATGAACAACGCCGGCACCGTCATCATGACCATCGCCGATCTTTCACGCATGTTGCTCAAGGCCGAAGTCGCGGAAAGCGATATTGAACTTGTTGAAAAGGGGCAGAAGGCGGTTGTGAAAATCAATGCGTATCGCGATCAGGAATTTTCCGGCACCGTCACCAAACTTGCGCTCCAGCGCACCATTCCCTCAGCGCTGACCGCGACTGCAAGCGGAGGCACGACCGGATATTTTGAAGTTGAGGTCGAGCTTGACCTTCAGGGTCGTCAGATTCGCTCAGGGGGACAGGCCAACGTGGACATTCAAGTGGCCACTCACACCGGCATCACGGTCGAATCTCAGGCTGTCGTCGATCGCAACCTCGAAGATCTGCCCGAGGACATTCGCCGCTCCGATCCCAATGTCGATCGCGCCAAGAAAACCGTGCCCGTGGTCTTCCGCATGGTCAACAACAAGTCCGTGCTGACTCCGGTCAAAGTCGGTCCCAGCGATCTCACGCACACGCTTGTCACCGCCGGCCTCACATCAGGCGACGTCGTCGTCATCGGACCATATAAGGTTCTCCAGGAACTCAAGCACGATCAGGCCATACAAAACATGGCGGACAACACGCAGCTCGCAGCTCAGACACAACCCTCTTCATCCAATGCATCTCAGGAAGATGCCAAGGCGTCAGCAACCCAGCCTGAAGACGCTGAGGCGCGGGCATCCAGTGACCACAGCACCGACGTTGCGCAATGATCACGTCCCAGCCTGAAAACTCTCACCCGACTCCGGAGCCTGTCGCACGCACAGCCGGTCCGTTGCTGTCGATGCGCGGCATCCGCAAGGTGTACAAAATGGGTGTCGAGCATGTGCACGCTCTCCGCGGCATCGATCTCAACATCTTCCGCAATGAATATGTCGCGATCATGGGCTCATCCGGCTCCGGCAAATCCACGCTCATGAACATCATCGGCTGCCTGGATTCGCCCTCAACCGGCCAGTATTTTCTCAGCGATCGCAACACCGCCCGCATGTCCGGCGTCGAGCTTGCCGCAGTCCGCAACAAGCTCATCGGTTTCGTGTTCCAGTCCTTTGAGTTGCTCCCTCGTCTTTCCGCCATTGCCAACGTGGAGCTTCCTCTTCTGTATGCGCGCGGCAACTGGCGGCAGCGTCGAAAGCTGGCCAAGGCCGCGCTTGAGCGCGTCGGACTGGGTCATCGTCTCACGCACCGCCCGAACCAGCTCTCCGGCGGACAGAAGCAGCGCGTCGCCATCGCTCGTGCCATTCTCAACAACCCCGCCATTCTGCTCGCCGATGAACCGACCGGCAACCTTGATACTGCGACAACACGTGAAATCATGGTGCTCTTCCAGCAGCTTCACGCCGCCGGCCAGACCATCATCATGATCACTCACGAAGACTCTGTCGCCGCCTACGCCTCACGAGTCATTCGCCTTTCCGACGGCCAAATTGCCTACGACTCTGCAAACGATGGCTACAACCCGCTCTCACGCGGACTCCCGCTCCCCGGCGCACCTTCCATCACCGTGATGCCGGAGACGCCCGGCGCACCGCCATCTACGGGAGAGAAGAGGGAGGAGCATGCTTAATCCTTTCTTCTATATCCGCGCCATCCTCCTTGCGCTCAGCCAGATATGGGTGAACAAGACCCGTTCGTGCCTCACCGCCCTTGGCATCATCATCGGCGTCGCTTCCGTTGTGTCAGTCATCACCGCGCTCACGGGTTTGAAAACCAAGGTGCTGAAGGAGTTCGAAACCTTCGGCGCAAGCAAGATGTTCATTTTCCCCGATCGGCCCGACGATGCGCCTCGCAACAAATACCCGTGGGAGGTCGTTCGTCTGAAGGTTCCCGAACTTGAGCGCATCGCAATCGCCTGCCCCTCCATCAAGCGAGTCACGCCGACCACGCAATTCGGCGCAACGATCCGCCACGGCGATGATGCCCGTGATGGCATCAACATCACCGGCATCTGGCCCGCATGGCATGAAATCGAGAACCGTCAGGTCATCATCGGTCGGCCGTTCATACAGATTGATGAATCCGATGCCCGGCAGGTTTGCATCGTCAATCAGGATGCCATCGCAGAACTCCATCTCAACACCGATCCCACCGGCGCAACCATCCTCATCAATCAGCGCGAATTTTTGATCGTCGGCGTGGTTGAGAATCAGTCAACCGGCTTGTTCGGCATGAATACCAGCCAATCCGAAGTATTCATTCCCTTCAGCACGGCACGAAAATTTCAGGACCCCGACGACTTTTTCTTCATCATTGCACAGGCAACCTCGCCAGATGCTGCTGAAGAAGCCAAGGCCGAAATCAGTTTCAATCTTCGCAAAATGCGCGCCCTGCAATCCGATGAGCCTGACACGTTCGCAATCCGCACGGTCGAGCAAGTCATCCGCACGTTCAACGCCATTGCTGTCGTCATCACAATGGTCGCAGGCGGCATCGTCGGTATCTCGCTGCTTGTCGGCGGCATCGGCATCATGAACATCATGCTCGTGTCCGTCACCGAGCGCACACGCGAAATCGGCCTTCGCAAAGCTGTCGGCGCAACTCCCGCCGCCATCCTCGTTCAGTTTCTCCTTGAAGCCATCACGCTTTCATCACTCGGCGGCCTCATTGGCGTCGCGTTCGGCGAGCTCTTTGCATTCGGCGTCAGCGCAATCCCTTCTTTTGATCTCAAAGTATCAGTTCCGTTCTGGGCGATCGCCGTCTCCTTCGCATTCTGCGCCATGGTCGGAATCACCTTCGGCATGTTCCCTGCAATCAAAGCCGCGCGTCTCGATCCGATTGATGCGCTCCGTCACGAATGATCCGCCACATCTGTTCTTGCATCTCTCACACCTTTCTGCGAACTTCTTCATCTCTCTCAAGTATGAAACACGCACGACACGTCCTGCTGACACCGCTGCTCGCGCTGCTCCCTGCCTGCTCAAGTCCCTTCGACCAAAGCAAGGAGGAACTCGCGATGCTTCGAGAGCGTCTTGAAGTCATCCACGGATCATCGCTTGAGGAAAAATCCATCTCCAAGCCCGTCACGCCTGAAGAAGCCGGCGACCAGATGCTTGCGGAAATGAAAGCTCGCCTCGCAGGAGCTTCCACTCAGCCTGCCGCTGCCTCCGTCAATCTCTCGCTCGCGGATGTTCGCGCCGCATCCCTCAGTAACAACCTCGACTTGAAAGTGGATTTCCTCAATCCCGCCATCGCCCAGGCTCAGACCGATGCCGAACGCGCCAAGTTTGAGGCGACATTCACTGCCGCTGCTCGCCGGATAATCACCGACGCCCCCACTGCACTTGGCACGGAAGGCTCGCAAGCGCTGACAGATATTTATGACGTCGGCGTGAATCTCCCCCTCCGTACAGGCGGCACCGCCTCCGTCAGCGCTCCACTGAACGACACCCGCACCAACAATCCTTTTTCTCTCCTTAATCCCGCTTACGAGGCCGACCTTCAGTTTTCCATCACCCAACCGCTGCTCCGCAATGCCGGCGTGGAGACCAGTGAATATTCGATCTACATCGCCCAGCAACAGGAAAATGTCACGTGGGCCGAGACGAAGCTCGAAGCGATCCGCATTCTTGCTGACGCCGACAAAGCCTACTGGTTTCTATATGCCGCTCGCCGTGAACTTGTCGTCCGCCAGCAGCAATACGATCTCGCGCTTTCCCAGCTTGAGCAGGCTCGTCATCGTGTTGCCGCGGGTGATCTTGCGGAAATCGAAATCCGCCGTGCCGAATCCGGTGCAGCCTCGCAGCTCCAGCAGATCATCGTTGCCGATACCAACGTCAAGCGCGCCCAGCGCGATCTCAAGCGCATCCTTCATCGCGATGACCTTCCCATCAACGGTCCCACGGAAATTCTCACCATGACCGAGCCTTCACCGCTCGGCCTCGATCTTGATGGCAATGCGCTCGCCATTGAAGCCATCGCCAATCGCATGGAAATGCTCGAACTCGAGCTCCAGCTCGCAATGGATGCCAGCACAATTCGTTTCCAGAAGAATCAAGCTCTCCCCTTGGTCGTCCTTGATTACACCTACACCATCAATGGCCTCGGCAGTTCCTATGGCCGCGCAACTGACAGTTGGCCCGATCGTTCATTTGAAGACCACAACGTCGGCATCCGCGCTGAAATTCCCATCGGCAACGAGGCCGCCGAAGCTCGCGTGCAGGAAGCCATCATGCGCCGCCTTCAACGCCTCGCCACCCGAAGTCAGCGTGAATCCTCCATCCGTCAGGAAGTCTTTGACGCCCTCGATCAACTCCAGCAAGCCTGGCAGAGCATCCTCGCAGCCCGGCAGGAAACCGTTCTCGCCGCCCGAACACTCGAAGGCGAACGCCGCCAGTTCGACCTAGGCCTCCGAACTTCCACCGATGTCCTCCTTGCCTCCGCAAACCTCGCCGATGCCCAATCCCGTGAAGTCCAGGCTCTTTCTGACTACGAAACCGCCAAAATCGACATCGCCTTCGCCACCGGCACTCTCCTCGGCCAATCCAACATCCGCTGGGAAACCTACGCTTCAGATCCCCCTCCTGCCCCCCCTGCAAGACAGGAATGATCCTCAGTATTCCCGTTTGCCCTTTTCAGCTTTGGCACTCCCGCCATTTCCCGCTATACTCTTCGCCCCTCGCATTTTTCGTCGAAAGGACTTTTCCCATGCCCCGAGAGTGCTACTTCACCGGAAAGCGGACCAGCGTCGGCCGAACGATCCGTTACCGCGGTAAGGCCAAGTACCTCGGCGGCATCGGCAAGAAGGTCACTTCCGCCACCAAGCGCACCTTCAAGCCCAATCTGCAGGTCGTCTCCGCCGTCATTGATGGCAAGCCCACCCGCATCAAGGTTTCCACTCGCGCCATCAAGCGCGGTCTGGTCGTCAAGCCCACTCGCCGCCGCTACACCTACAAGCACACTGCGAAGTCTGCCGGCTGATTCCCATTCCAACCTTCAGATTCCGGGATTTCACCTGCTCCTTGCAGCCAGGCGTTTCTAACTATCCCCCCATCAATCGCTTCGGATGAGCGTTCGTATCGCTTTCCCTCATCATTGCGCTCGAACGTCCTATTTTCTCGCATGAAACGCGCGAGTTTCGTTTGACCGTCTTCACATTTGGCATATCCTCTTTACGGAATCCTCACACGGTTCTTACAGGAGCGATTGCACAATAAGCCGCACTTCGCGGCGTGCCGCCCAACAATTTAGACCGTGTATCTGGGTTCCGCCCTCACCCGGTTTTGGGGGCATATCGCAACAAGCTTTTGGTTCGTGCACGGATGTTGCTTTCGTGCGGCTTATTCCGCACTGGTTGATGTGTCCGTCCGTTTGGGGTCGTGCCTTTGCTGCATGGAGGGCAGGCTCACGCCCCACGCTCGTACCAATCTTGCACTGTGATGCTCCAAAGCCCATCTTCGTTTGCCTTTTGGAGATCTGCTGCCACTTGAGTCGCTATTCAGACCACTCGGAGATTGATCAGGTACGGAATGCCGTCAATCTCGTCCAGATCATCGGCGAACACGTCCAGCTCCGACCCAAGGGTCGGGAACACGTCGGTCTGTGTCCATTTCACCCCGACAAAAATCCCTCCCTCGCTGTCGTCACGCACAAAGGCAGTGCCTTCTACAAATGTCATTCATGCGGCGCCGGAGGCGATGTCTTCGACTTCATCATGAATTATCACCGCATGGATTTTCCCGAGGCTCTCAAATACCTCGCCAACCGTGCCGGCATCACGCTCACGCCTCGCTCCTCCTTCTCTTCCGACTCGCCCGCAACATCCAAACGCTCGGAAATCCGCAAAGCCAATGCTCTCGCTGCCGAATTTTTCCGCCGCGCCCTTCGTGATTCCCCCGCAGCGCAAGCCCACCGCGACATCATTGACCAACGCGGCATTTCCCAGGCCATGGCCGGCGCATTCATGCTCGGTGCCGCTGTCGATCAATGGGACGCCCTCGCTTCTTATATCACCAAGCGCAATCTTCCCGTCGAGGCCTTCCTCTCCGCAGGCCTCCTCAAACCCGGCCGCGATGGCGCGCAACCCTACGATTCCTTTCGCAACCGCATCATTTTCCCCATCACCGATGAGCTCGGTCACCCCATCGCGTTCGGCGCGCGAAAAATCAATCCCGAAGATGAGCCCAAGTATCTCAATTCCGCTGAAAGCGCTGTCTTCTCAAAATCGCGCACGCTCTTCGGCCTCAATCACGCCAAGCGCACCATCATCGATTCTCATGCCGCAATCATCGTCGAAGGCTACACCGATGTCATCGCCTGCCATCAGGCTGGCTTCACCAATGTCGTCGGCACGCTCGGCACCGCGCTCACCGCCGACCACGCCGCCATCCTCCAGCGCCTTGGTGAAACCGTCATTCTCGTCTTCGATGGCGACGCCGCCGGCATTCGCGCTGCCGATCGCGCGCTCCACGTCCTCTTCTCGCTCCCGATCGACATTCGCATCTGCGTGCTTCCCGATGAGCTTGACCCCGATGAGCTCCTCAAGCTCCCCGATGGTTCCGCAAGATTCGCTGCCGCGCTCGACTCAGCCGGTGAAGCGCTCGAATACCGCGTCACTCGTCTCGCCCACGAACTCAAATCCGTGGATGGCCTCGCCGCTCGTTACAACCGTGTCAAAACCTTCCTTGCCGACCTCGTCGAAATGGGATTCCATTCGCTCCAGGGTTCGCGCCGCACAATGGTGCTGACTCGCCTCGCCGATCTGCTCGGCGTCCCTGTCGCCGACATTCAGCGTGATCTCCCCCGTCCGCGCCGCGCAGCTCCCGCTGTGTCGGCATCATCCCCCTCTGCGCCGGTGACGACATCAGAAATTGATCTTCCAGTCTCCCGCGCTCGCCGTA
>DASZQE010000575.1:0-5487 GCA_035550175.1 Phycisphaerales bacterium
CCCATGTCGAGGTAGCGATGAATGACGCGAATGGACTCAGCATCATCCATGAGTTTCGGGTCGTAGAACTCGCTCATGCCCATGCAGCCAAGGCCGATGGCGGACACACTCGGGCCTGAATTTCCGAGTTGCCGGACAGGACATGCTGTTTGCGTACTCATCATGATTTCCCTTCATGGTCAAATTCGTGCTGTCGAGCAGCGCTCACTGCACGAGCGTATGGCTGCATGTCGCCGGGGTCGAATTTTCGCCTTGGAATCAGCGAATTCTTTTCACGCCAATTCGCAAACATTCAGCGAATCACGCACGCCGGCGAAGAACGGTATTCTGGAATGATCGCAGCGATCTTCCAGTTGTGCTCATACAGCATGGCGAGAGTGACTATGGCCTACTCGAAAAACGGTTCGACGCTCAGCACCCGCGAAAAAGCCCTGGCGATGAATCTCGACACGTCCACGTACGGGACCTTTGCTGAGATCGGCGCGGGTCAGGAAGTGGTGCATTGGTTCTTTTCGGTTGGTGAAGCTGCCGGGACGATCGCCAAAAGCATTTCCGCATACGACATGGCTGTCAGTGACAATCTGTATGGCTCTGCGCAGCGCTACGTCAGCAGGCAGCGGCTCTCATCCATGCTTGCGCAGGAATTCAGCGAATTGCGTGAGCGACTCGATGCTGTTCGCGGCCAGGAAAAGCGGTTTTTTGTCTTTGCTGACACCGTCGCCACTGCGGGACATCAACATCCTGGATTGGGGCGAGCCTGGCTGGGCATTCGATTTCAGACCGAGCCTCGTGCCGAACCTTCTGAGATCATCCTTCACGCGCATCTGCTCGATACGTCCGCTTCACGACAACGCGAAGTTCTCGGGGTGCTGGGGGTCAACCTGATTCACAGCGCGTTCTATCGCCGTGACGACATTGATTCGCTGATCTGCTCACTCGTGGATGATCTTGAGCGTGATCAAGTCGAGTTGGACATGATCAAGTTCAACGGTCCAGCCTTCAAACGAGTTGACAACCGCCTTGCCACGTTGCAATTGGTCGAAAGCGGACTCACCGATGCGGTGATGTTCATGGCCGACGGTGAAGTGGTGCAGCCGTCAGAGGTGCTCTACAAGAAGCCGATTCTCGTCGAGCGAGGCGGGTTTCGTCCCGCGAACAATCTCACACTCGACATCCTGTTTCGTTCGCTTGATCAATTCGCCAAGGAGCCGTCGGTGACAGGTCATCAGCCGCTTGTGCTGGCGGAAATGACGCTTCACAGCCTGACGCCCGGCCCATCGGTGGATCACGCGGACTTCCTCGCCCGAACGGAAATTCTGGGTTCACTGGGGATCAATGTGCTCGTCTCACGTTTTGAGGCTTACTACAAGCTGGCTGAATACCTCGCCATCTACACTGACCAACTCATCGGAATCGCGGTCGGCGTACCTTCCATTCTTCAGCTCGCCGACGAGTTCTACTACAAGGATCTTGCGGGCGGCACGCTTGAAGCGATCGGCCGCCTGTTCAAGCGCTCGGTGAAAATGTACGTCTATCCGACTCGTGACACGCAAACCGGCGACGTTCGCACACTCGACGACATCGTCGTACCCCAGCCTTGGCAACACCTGCACGATTTTCTTAGAGAAGTCGGCCGACTTGAGGCGGTCCATTCCTACAACGAAGCGAATCTATCGATTCACACTGCGGACGTGCTTGCACGGATTCAACGCGGCGATGCTTCGTGGAAGACCATGGTGCCGCCGCGCGTCGCTGAACTGATTTCGTCAAAGCATTTCTTCCAAACGGAACCTGCACCGCAGGCCGTGGAAGCAAAGGCATGAAAAAGCGGACAGGGTGAGATTCGAACTCACGATACCCCTTACGAGGTATACCGGTTTTCGAGACCGGCGCGTTCAACCGCTCTGCCACCTGTCCGTGAGGCCTGATTGTGGCGGGCTCCGGGGCCTGAGTCAATCGCCACAGATTCCGATCATTTGGACGTCATCTTGCTAGAATGGCGTGTTCGCAGTCCGCGTAGCTCAATTGGATAGAGCGACGGCCTCCGAAGCCGTAGGTTGCAGGTTCGAGTCCCGCCGCGGACGCTTTCCAGTCATCACATTCGAGTCGATTCCGGCATTCAAGATTCTTCCCTCGCTGAACGCCCGCATTCAAGAAAAAACATGTCATTCTCAGGTGTCAACATCATCGCCATCAGCGTCGGCAACACGCGAACCGCCATCGGTCATTTCATTGACGGCGAACTACAACCGGCAGCAAGGTTTCTGAACACCGATCAAGCTGGCATCAATTCGGCCGTCAAATCCGCATGGAATGATTTGCGCGACACGGACTCGCCGACCATTCTCATTGCATCCGTGAACGACCCAATTGCTGACGCTTTGCAGCGAGACTTTGAAGATCTTGCGCCGGAACAGGTTTATCGGGCGGAAGTCGATTTTCCGATTCCGATCGGCCGCCAGCTTGACGCTCAGGCCAAACCCGGCGTCGATCGACTTCTGAATGCAGCTGCGGCGTTTTCCCGGCTTAAACAGGCATGCATCATTGTTGATGCCGGCACGGCCATCACTGTTGATTTCGTGGATGGCGAAGGCACCTTTCAGGGGGGCGCGATCGCGCCGGGCGCAGCCATGCAGCTTGCTTCGTTGCATCAACACACCGCTTCACTTCCTGATGTGAAGTTCGACAAGCCGGACAGCGAATCATTCGGACGCAACACCAAGCAGGCCATGCTGCAAGGCGTGTACTTCGGCATTCAGGGGATGGTGCGCAGGCTCGTGGAAAACTATGCTGAAGCCTATGGGGCATTTCCGATGGTCATTGCGACCGGCGGCGATGCACAAACGATTTTCGAGGATGAAGAGCTCGTGGAACGCATCGTGCCCGATCTCACGCTCATCGGGCTTGCGCTCACGGCACAAACGCATCTCTACGGCCTTGCCAGCGATGCGACAGAATCCACATCCGATTGATCATCATGCCCGCGCCGCTTGCTGCAACCCAAGCCAGTTCACATCCTGCGCATTGCCGATGTGTCCTTTCCACGCCGCGTGAGCCCGGCGCCATCGCGGTCATTTCGCTCCTTGGCGATCCGATTCCCGCTCTCCAACACCTCACCAATCGCTCGGATTGGCCCATCGGCGTCATGCGTCTTGTAAATTTCCTCGATATTGACGAGGGACTGGCAGGCTGCCTCACATCCACACTGGCACAGATCATGCCCCACGGCGGCCCGCACGTCGTTCGCACAATTCTTGATGCCTTGGACGACTTCGGCGTGGAAATGGCTCACGGAACGGCGCTTCTCTCGATCAACGAAATTCGCACTCTCTTTCCCGAAGCTCAGGATGAAATCGAGGCCCTGGCGCTGCACACCATCTCGATTTCGCACAGCCCGTTCGCCATTGACTTGCTGCTCCAGCAATCTGCACGTTGGAAGAACGCCGGCGGAATCGCCGACTTCAAGCCGACACCCGATGATCTCGCATGCAGCACACGGCTCGCACATTTGATTCATCCGCCACTGGTTGTTCTCACAGGACCCGCCAACGTCGGCAAGAGCACGCTGACCAACGCGCTGATCGGACGCACTGTGTCCATCACGGCCGATGCACCCGGCACAACACGCGACTACACGACCGCTCTGCTTGATCTTGCCGGACTCACTGTCCGCTGGCACGACACACCCGGCCTGCGCGAGACCACCGATCCGATTGAGCGGCATGCGATGATGATCGCACACACGCTTCTTTCACGGGCAGATTTCATCATCGCTATCACTGACGCGGATCACCCCTGGCCGAAACTTCCGCGAGACCCCGATCTTAGCATTTGCAGCAAGTCCGATCTTGCCGTGCGCTCCGATGCAGATTTGTGCGTCAGCGCCCAAACAAGCCAGAACCTGACCACGTTCGCAGAACTGGTCCGCGATCGACTCGTTCCACCGGCGGATATCGCGAGCAATCGGCCCTGGATCTTCGATCAACGTCTCATCACATAGGCGCAAAAACGAAATGACGCTGCGCATTGGCAGCGTCAGGTTCAATCACGCTTCGGCCCGATCAGCCGTTGATGCCGGTGATCTTCACCTGCATGTAACGCTGACGATGTCCCTTTTTCACCTTGTAGCCTTTGCGACGCTTGTACTTCACCAGCGTCGTCTTATCGCCGACCTTGTTCGCGTTCACGATTTCGGCTGTCACCGACGCGCCATTCACATACGGCGAGCCGATCTTTGCGGAATTGTCCCCGCCGACCAGCAGCACGCGGTCAAACGTCACGCTCTTGGCGTCTTTCTTCACTTCACGCAGATCGACCTCAACAACCTGTCCGGGGGTCACTTTGATCTGGGTTCCACTGTCTTCAATGATCGCGTACACGGCATGGCTCCTGTGATGGCAAGCCCCATATTGTAGCGAAATCCCATGTGTTCACAACATCCTCAACCCCCTCACACGCCTCAATTTACACGCTGAAAACAGTCGTCATCGGCGTGATTCCCGCATCAATCGCAGCCAGTGCAGGCAGCCACCGCCTGCATCCCTGGCATTCGCCGCATGTGCCGGGCCCCGCCGAAACGCAAGGCCAGAAATCGAGGTCATCCACAATTTCCGCAGCCAACTCAACCAGGCGCGAATCCGTCAAATCCGCCACAGGCAGGTCAATTTCCAAACCCTGTGAGGATGGCTTGTCTGTGGAAACATCGCTGAACGACTTGAGTGTCCTTGCAATCGGCGCTCCCTGCCATGGCGCATTGCCCATCTCATTGACGGCTTTCGCGACTCGCTGCGCCGCATCGATCGCCTGCGCCACGGTGGGAAACTCGAGCCCGATCTGACGTGGATACACCAATCGGATGCTTCGCAGTTCTCTTGCCAACAATGCTGCCGCCACAAGGTGCTGCGTCTCCAAGTCTTCTTTGCGGGCCATCTTCGGCAGCGTTTCCATCACTGCAGTCGGCACTGCGCACACTTCGCGCACGCCAAATCGCCCCGCATGCCTTTCCACGACCTCGCGGCGCATCGCGGCTCCGGCATCACTGCCGATCACATGCCATAAGACGAAGTCTGCAGGCTCGCTTTCCATCGCGAGACACACCAACGAAGCCAGATCGCCTCCGTGCATCAAGATCGTCGGACGATTTGCCATGCTTCATTCCATCGGCGTGCTGCAAATCACTCCCCCACTTTTCTTCCCCTTCGTTCATCCGCCCACCCCGGAATCCTGCTCGTCGTATAGTGCGTTCATGCCCGCTCAAAGCCTGGCTCGAATCCTGAATGATCCGCGATTCTTCTTCATCGCGATCTTCGGTTTTGCCTCGGGCATGCCATACATGCTCACCGGGCGGACGCTCAAAGTCTGGGCCGCAAGCCAGAAGATTGATCTCACTACAGTCGGGTTGCTGAGTCTGATCACATTGCCGTACAGCCTGAAATTCATCTGGGCGCCGCTCATGGACCGGATTTCGGTTCCCGTCCTGGGTCGCCG
>DASZQE010000576.1:0-2078 GCA_035550175.1 Phycisphaerales bacterium
GCCAGGGGAGCAAGTCAGTCGCAATTACTACCCATTCCACAGGTGAGTCGTGTGGTTACGGTTTTGAAAGGCCTTCAAAAGCCTTCAGAATGGGATCGAATGCTTCTTCGAGCGTGTGCGGATCGCTAGGATAATTCGTGATGTCGAAGTCAGCCGCGATCTTTTGAAGATTGGGTTGGTAGTGTCGGATCAATGCCGCTTCGCGATCGTTCAGAGCCTGCCGGGCGATGTGTTCGCGATCGATGAACGTCCAGAGCGAGAGGCTGATGGCGACGACGCTGAGAATGATGGCGATGATCGAGAAAGCTTTGTTCATGGGAAGTCCTCAGAGGGAGTGTATCGTGAGCGGATTTCGCGTCGGAGATGGCGGCGCATCGTGAAGCGAGGCCTGTGCCATAGTATTGAAGCACGATAGACTCCTCGCACACACAGTGCTCAACGAGGTTTCTCCATGCCCACCAAACACCAACAAGTCTCCGGCATCGGCGGCGTCTTCTTCCGCTCCAAAGACCCCGCCAAGCTCGCAGCGTGGTACAAGAAGCGCCTCGGCTTCGCTGTCGAAGATGGTTGGCACGGCTGCATCTTCAACTGGCGCGATTACAAAAACCCCAAAAACGCCGGCTCCACCATCTGGAGCCCCTTCAAAGCCGACACCAAGTACTTCGGCTCGCCCAAACAGGCCGCAATGATCAACTACCGCGTCAGCGACCTCAAGAAAATGCTCGCTCAGCTCAAACGCGCCGGCGTGTGGATCGACCCCAAAACGCAGGATTCCGAATACGGCAAGTTCGCCTGGGTCAAAGACAGCGAAGGCAACCGCATTGAACTTTGGGAACCACCTCGTGAATCCGCAGCGAAGAAACCTGCTGCGAATAAGAAGAAGAAATCTGCAGCCTCCAAGTCTCCTCGAAAGCGTTGAGCGCCATGAGTTGTGGCTGCATTTGAACGCAGCGATAGAAAACGGGTTCCTCCATGCAAGAGCGAAGCGCGAGGCGCGCAGGGTGTCTACTGCGGACGATGGAACGATGTGCAGGATTTACTTCGCGATGACTCCAGCGGCCTGGAAGAGCGGAAGCATCATGGATGCAACAACGAAGCCTACGAAGGTTCCCATGAGAACGATCATTGCGGGTTCAATGAATTGCGTGAACGTCCTCACGGATCGATCGTATTCCTCCTCGATGTGGTCCGCGAGCCGTGAAAGCACGAAGCCCAACTGACCGCATCGATCGCCGTTGTCAATCATTTGTGACACGGATTCATCAATCAAGCGAGACTGTATGAGCGGGCCGGCAAGGCGGGCGCCGCGTTCAACATCGTGCTGCACCTGCTTCCACAGGTCTTGATAGTGGACGTTGGAAACGATCTCCTGGGCGATCTGAATGACATCAAGAATGGGGACTCCGGAATTGATGAGCAATGCCATGGTGCGGAATGTTCGCCCCTGGTAGAGCAACCTGTAGCATCTCGAGAGCAGCGGCGTTGAAAGCCGGAGCGTGTCGAGTTGTCGGCGACCGTGCATGGACCGGCTCCAGATCGTCACGCCGGCGCCCACGACCACGAGCGCCAAAGCCCACCAGATGCCGTGTCGAACAAGTTCCGCGTTGATTCCCATCAGGGTTCGTGTGGGCCAGGGAAGTGTGGCGCCGTGACTCGAGAATATCGCGGCGAATTTCGGCAAAATGACCGTCAGCAGGAACCCTGCGACGGTGATGCACAGCACAAACATCATGAGCGGATACACCATCGCCGCTTTCATGCGTCGCACCAGTTGAAGATCGCGCATCAGATATTCCGAGCATCGTGACAGGACCTTCGACATCGTGCCACTCATCTCGCTTGCGCGGATCAGCGCGGTTACGGACGGAGGAAATGATCGAGGATACATTTCCATCGCCTCGGACAGCGGTCGCCCACCCTGAATACTCTTGCTCAGCGTATCAAGCAATTGCTTCAGGCGCGGCCGCTTGGTCTGCCGGACCAGGCAATCCAATGCGTCGCTTAATCGCATTCGAGTTTCGATCATGATGGACAGTTGCGTCAAGGTCCACGCAAGCTGCTCTCTGGTCGCGTGTCCG
>DASZQE010000577.1:0-2213 GCA_035550175.1 Phycisphaerales bacterium
GGACCCGCCAACCGATCTTCATCGACTTTCTCTTTGCGGCCGCGCGAATCGTGCTTCCACATTCAGGACAGCGCATGGTCTCGCCGAATGCGGATCGCGCGTGTAGCGAGCCGCGCAGGTCATATCCGCATTGCGGACAGGCGATCAATATCGATTCTGTCGTACTCACAACCCGAAAATCTCCGGAACAGCGGGATCCTACGCTTGATGATCGACTCACCTTCGACCTTTACTTCGCTATCGGCCTCAACACCAGCTTTCCCCCTTTGCTTCGCAGCGAATCCTGCACGTGCGTGATCATTCCGCCATCAAGGTGCTGAATCGCTTCGAGAGCCTGCTCAAAGGGCACGCCCCATTCAAATTCGATGTAACACCGGCCGAGCAGCCAGTTGCCTTCGAAAAAATCCCGCAATTTCGCGTTGGGAAGATGGGCCTTGGCCTGCTCGAAGTCCGGCACGCTGCCCATTTCGATCGCATACATGCCCGCGCACATGCGCATCATCCGCTCCCCCTTCTCTTGTGAAACCTCCGCGTGCGGGATGTGCGATGAACTGTCGTTGTCGCCTTGTTCGACCCATTCCTTCTCGCGTCCCTGATCGCCCAGACTCTTTGAGTCATTGCCCGGCTGCGTCGCGTTCGCTGTTGCGGCGCGGTTTGCGTCGTTGTTTCCATCGCCCGCAACGAACTGTGCCGCTACATCGATGTCCTTCCACACCTCGGCTTCATTCGCATCATCGCGAATGCAGCAGTCCACCATGATGAGCAGCTCGCCATCGCTGGTTTCGAGGCCGCCGAAGACCAGAACATTGCGAATCGAGCCGTCATTCACTGCGGAACTGGTTTGCAGCTTCATCCGAATTGCGCGACCGGCGCAGAGGGCGGCAGCGCGCAGCCTTGTTTCCACGCTTGGTTCGGCGTTCTTCCGCACGTTTTCTTCTCTTTCTTCGTCTGGTCTGCTCGCCGTTGCAGCATCCGCTTGCGTGGACGCATCCGCATTTTTCTTCTGCACGGCGGGCGACAGATTCCGAATTCTCTTCGCGCTCACTTCGCCGACTTTCCACCAGCGCATCATGTGCTTCGTCGGCATGTCCCACTGTGCGCGAAAATCCTTCAATATTTCGCTGTTCTTCGCCATTCCTGCGGGACGTGTCGCCTGCACTGCGTGCAATGCGCCGAAGGTTTTGCCGAGCGTCTCTCGCACGTCCTTCAAGTCCATCGGGCCGATGGCGCCGATCATCATCTGCGGGCCGACGGCACGACGTGCATGCACCATATCGAGCACCGGCTCGATCGCGCCGCCTTGCGCATCACCATGCACGTGCGCTTCCTTCAGGCCCTGGCGGACAATCTGATTCCACGCTGCGAGCGCGAACTTGTTCGTGAAGCCGGACGCTGCAGTGGTCTGTTCTTCCATGGCAATCGCATTCTTCTCGCCATCCAGATTTTTCCAGTCAAGCTGGCCTTCTCGCAGCCACATGGTCTGCTTTTCCAGCGCTTCATCCCAGCGGGATTCATCCGCGAAAATTTCCAGTCGCATGGTCTGCGCGGTCGTCTCGCCGTTGATCTCGAGGCCCCACGTGTTGAGCCGGCCGCGCTCGGTGGAGCGAATCAGCATGTGCTCAAGCAAATGCGCGTATTGCGCCTGTGCGGGTTTGTCATCGATCAATCCGATGGGCTGAAAATCAAAGAGCGCCTGGCGTGCAGCACCATCGACGTGAACCGCCAGCACAGGCGTGCCGTTCGCCAATGTGTAGCGCTCCCATTGCAAACCCTGCCAGCACTCTGCGCCCGATTGCGGCTCGGTCTCTGCTGCGCGTTGATCTGCGGGGCGCGATGCGGCCCAGCCTTCGGGTTGTGATTCGGCGGGCACGGGAAACGTCAGCTTGTTTTCTGACGAACTTGCGGGCGATCCCTGCTCAGGAGTCGTTTTTTCCTGTGCGTGGCAGGCCTGTGCGCCGAACACGGCTGCTGCCATCGACACGCCCGCCAACGTAGTCCGCGAGATTGTTCGCCACATCCTCGTCACGACCATCAATCCTAATCATCCAACCGCCGCGACGTCGGCAAATCCGCCGAATATCGCCAGGACCGCGTCACGCCAGCCGCACTTCGCCTCTGCCTTTTGCGACCTCACCCATGACCCAGGCCTTTTCGCCGGTTCGCTTCAGTTGCCGAATGATTGAATCCGCGAAGCTCTTGCGCACGATGACGCA
>DASZQE010000578.1:0-2268 GCA_035550175.1 Phycisphaerales bacterium
CTGACGGAGCGGTCACGGACATGTTCAAGATCATGATGATCCAATTGCTGGCAGATCCGAGCGCGCTGGAAGGGATGAAGCAGTTCGGGCCGGGGTTCGAGGAAGTGATTGTCGGACTTCGCAATCAGACGGCGCTGGATAGCTTGAAGACCCTGATTGAAAAGGAGCCGAACACGCCTTCAGTGGCGATTTTCTATGGTGCAGCGCACATGGGAGACATGGCGAAGAAGCTGAGGGATCAGTTCGGGTATGAACCGACCGACAAGGTGGAGTGGTTGAGCGCGATTACGGTGGACATCGAGCATTCGGCGCTAACGCCGGCTGAAGTGCGACAGATGCGCATCATGATGAAGCAAATGATGCGACAGATGCGAGCGCAGATGCAGGGCAATTGACGAGGCCGAAGGTTGAGGGGCTCAAGGCGAGTGCGTGGAATCGGCCTTGGATGCGGAGTTCACCCAGAAGCGCATATCCATCAGGCCACCGGGGGAATCGGCAGTGGTTGAACCGTCGGCGTGGACGAGCGCGGCCTGATTCGTGTAGCGCATCATGGGCGCGCTGGTTTCCGCAAGCACGTTGATGACGAAGGGGCTGGCGGTGATATCGGCAGAGACGGCGCCATTGGGTCCGCTGCCGAGCGTGTTGCCGACACCCGATGACCACTGCTGCACATCAGCGAGGTAGGGGGGAATGACCAGATCATCGCCGGCGCGATCATCGGTCTGCTTCTGATATACGCCGGGAGTGAAATGGGATGAGGCGCAGAAGATGATGAACTTGTCGGTCTTATTCACCTGAGCAACGGATGTAGGAATGTTTACGTGGGTTTCTCCGAGGGGCAAAGGCGTCGTCGCCTGCGGGCGAAAACGTGCTCGCGGTTCGGTGCCGACCAATTCCCAGTATCCACCGATGTAGTAGCCGTTGTAACCAAAGCCGGGCTCGTCGGCGATTTTCTGAGCATTGGCCACCATTTCATTGTCGCTGATGTTCTCATCCCTGGCATACCCACGAACGGTGTCATGGCTGTAATCAAGATATGGCAGCAACCGCCAGACCCAAGGGCCGGCGATGTTGGGGTCGCCCGCACCGAAATTGGGAGCGGGGGGGATGGCGGTTTTGTCCTGATACTCGTAATTCAATTTCCAGCGGGCCTGCACTTCGGTTGTGAGGTAGCCGGGGAGTGCGGATGAATTGTTGTTGTTGGCATAAAGATTCCAAGCGAAATAGACCTGGCGGAGGTTGTTGAGCTCCCCGGTCTTGTGAGCGCGCTTACGAGCGCCGGAGATTCCGTAGAGCACGAGGCTGAGAAGCAAAGAAATGATGCCGATGACGACGAGCATCTCGATGATCGTGAACCCGCCGACCAGACGCCGTGCCGCACACGGGGCGGGAGAGGGCAGTGAAAGCGAGATGCGAGTTGATCGGGGGGCGTGCACGAACATGTGAAAATCTCCGGTTCCTGTGCCGCTCATCCGCATAGAACTATACGCGAAAAGACGGGATTGTGATGCAATTTGCCGTTCAATTTGAGTCGAAGAAGGCGAACATCATTTCATGGATGAAATCTATGCGGGGTTTCAGTTAGAGGATTTTGAGATACGACCATGCCAAGCGCCGCATTCGGGGCAGCGGAGATATGAACCCTGAAGGCTGTGCCCACATTTCAGACATTGTCCCGAAGCAAGACGGCGATCAATTCTTCTCGCAAGCGCAATCGTTCGTATCAGTGACAGGCTTCTCCAAATGGAATATGCAGATGTACCGGACAGAATGATAGTCGGTTCGAGCACATGCCATTGCAGCGGCCTTGAATTGCGAATGAACCGCGACAACTGAATCAGTGTGACTGCGGAGAGGAGGATTGCGAGGACAATCCAGATGATCGTCTTGAGTTTGGGGCCAATCAGTTCGCGAGTCCAGACACTCTTATTCTTCTTTGTCGAATTTGGTGACGCAGGCATCACGTGCGGCCGACGGTGACCTGCTCAACGCGGTGGGCTGCGATTTTCTCGAAGCCGGAGCCGAGCTCGCCGATGGGATCGGGCGGGACGATGTCCACTTTTTTCTCGCCGAGCCTGGCGTCGCCACGGCGGACACGATCCTGAAACTCGCGACATTCCGCGAGGAGACGATCGAGAATTTCCTCTTCGGGGACGTTCGCAACGCGCTCTCCCTGGACGTAGATGATTCCACGGCGATCACCGGCAAAGACCGCGACGTCGGCGCCTTCAGCTTCTCCGGGGCCGTTGACCACGCGCCCCATCACTG
>DASZQE010000579.1:0-2117 GCA_035550175.1 Phycisphaerales bacterium
TTTGATCGGGTGAACCCGACGGCGGAACACGTTGCGAAGCACATTGCGGAGAGCGTGGCGGCGCGGCTGAACGGACCGGCGCGCGTGAAGCGAGTGAGCGTGACGGAAGCGCCGGGGTGTGAAGCGACGTATGTGATGGATGGAGAGCGATGAGCAGCGCGATTCCCAAACCAGAAGGCATGCAAAGCGGACCGGAAGGCAACGTGCCGGCGATTGCGGGGACGATCGGGACGAGTCCGTCGGGGAGCGCGGCGACTACGTTGCCGGCGCCGATTCCGACGGGAACTCCGGAAGCGGACATGAGCAGCCCGTTTTTGAATCGTGACCTGCAGTGGCTGGAGTTCAACGATCGCGTGCTTTCACAGGCTGTGGATGAACGAACACCGCTGCTGGAACGTGTGCGGTTTCTAGCGATTTTTTCGAGCAACCTTGATGAGTTTTTCATGAAGCGGGTGGGCGGGCTGCGAAGGCAATTGGAGGCTGGGGTGACGTCGGTGACGCCGGACAACATCAGCCCGACGGCGCTCCTGAGCGCGATCCGGCAGCGTGTGCTGCCGATGGTGCAGCGGAAGGCGACGTGCTACAGAAGTCAGATTATTCCTGCTCTGCGTGATGCGGGGATTCACCTCCTGAATTATTCGGATTTGAGCAAGAGCGAGCTGCGGCAAGTGCAGGACTGGTTCATGAAGGATGTGTTTCCACTGCTGACGCCGTTGGCAGTTGATCCGGGGCACCGATTTCCGTTCATCAGCAACCTGAGCGTTTCGCTGGGCGTGATTGTGCGAAGGCCGGGCGCGACGGAGCAACTTTTTGCGCGGGTGAAGGTGCCGGAATCAATGCCGCAGTGGTGGCAAGTGCCGGGAACGATGCGATTCGTCTTGCTGCAGGAAATCATCGAACGGAATCTTGGCGCGCTGTTTCCGGGGATGGAGATCGTGAAGGTGCTGCCGTTCCGCGTCACACGAAACGCAGACATTGAAGGCGACATTGATGATGCGGAAGATCTGCTGGAAGAAATTCAGCAGCAGTTGCGGGAGCGGAGATTCGCGCCGGTGGTTCGGATGCAGATCATGAAGAAATCGAATCGGCGGCTCCTGGAATTCCTGAGTTCGGAGTTGGAGATTCGGCCGGATGATTTGTACGAGACGGAGGGGTTGATCAATTTCCGGTCGCTGGAGCAGATCGCGAATCTTGATCTGCCGGCGCATCGATTCAAGCCGTGGACGGGATTGACGCCGTTGCGGCTGAAGGACCGGCATCGGGACGTGTTCAGCGTGATCCGGCAGGGAGACGTGCTGGTCCACCATCCGTATGAATCGTTCGAGGCGAGCGTGGAGCGGTTCATCAAGGAGGCTGCAAATGATCCGGCGGTGGTGTGCATCAAGCAGACGCTGTACCGAACCAGCGGCGAGAGCGCGTTCGTGCCCGCGCTGATTCGCGCGGCGGAACTGGGCAAGCAGGTGGCGGCGGTGATCGAATTGCGCGCGAGATTCGATGAAGCGAAGAACATCGAATGGGGCATGAAGCTGGAAGACGCAGGCGTCCACGTGACGTACGGCGTGATGGGGTTGAAGACGCACGCAAAAACGGCGCTGGTGGTGCGGCGCGAGGCGGAGGGACTGCGGAGCTACGTCCACATGGGATCGGGGAACTACAACTCGGGGACGGCGCGGGTGTATGAGGATCTGGGGTTGTTCACGTGCGATCCGGCGATCTGTGATGACGTGATTGATTTGTTCAACAGCATGACGGGACGGTCGCGGCAGAGCGAATACACGAAGCTGCTGGTTGCACCGCATTCGATGAAGAAGCGGTTCATCGAATTGATTGAGCGGGAGATGGCGGCGCACCGGCCGGACAATCCGGGGCGGATCGTGGTGAAGATCAACCAGTTGCAGGATCAGGAAGTCACGGAGGCGCTGTACAGGGCTTCGCAAGCTGGAGTGAAGATTGATCTGATCGTTCGCGGATTCTGCACGCTGCGGCCGGGCGTGGCGGGATTGAGCGAGAACATCCGGGTGATGTCGGTGATCGGACGATTCCTTGAGCACAGCCGGATTTACTATTTCCGCAACGGGAAAGATGATCCGAAAGAAGGCGATTTCTACATCGGGTCG
>DASZQE010000580.1:0-4652 GCA_035550175.1 Phycisphaerales bacterium
TCCATGTCATTGCAGGAATTGATCCCTCTTGTGGTTGCCTCATCATGAGGCACCGAGCAGAGGTTCTGAAAGATGAATGGCCATACATTGTAGGACGCAATGTTGGACTCTTATTGGCTTTGTCTTGTGGTTTGGCTTTGACGAATTCGACATTCAAAGTGAAAGATTAATTATGATGAAAAAGTGCCTATTCTCCATAATCTTGCTTCTTTTCGTGCTTGGTGAAGATCCAGTTGTTGCACGAGGGCCCGTATCATACATCGATACAATGTTGACTGTTCGAATATCGAAGGCTGATCTGGACCGATGGGCTGTCTTTCTGAATTTGAGCGACGATCAAATTGCTGCAATTGCACAGTCATACGTTGGATACAGCTCGTCATCCGATGCCTTTGATAATGAAGAGCGAGCAGCGATAAATCAACAGGCAATTATTGCCGCTAATCCTACAGGAAAGGTGCAAGACGATTTGTCGCAGCGGACGCAGTTTTTTTCCATGATTCAAGACGCTAAGCGTCATCAGGCAACGATTGATCGCCAATTTATTGATTCTGTTGTCACGTTGCTTGGAAAATCTCAGGCTGACGAGAAAGATGTGCTGTATCTGGATCGGGATAGAGCCGTGTGCGGTGCGGTGTTCTTTCCGGCGTCTATGTTGCCCCGAGCGCGGTGTGATTTATCGCAATTAGTGTTTGATCTTAATCCTGACAAGACTTCGTTAAACTCCATAAAGCCGATTGTTCTAGAGTATTGGAAAGAACTCGTGCCTGTGCTAACACAGGCATCGCGAGAAATCCTTAAATGTATGCCTGAGGATGCAGTGATTATGTCGAAAATGGCACAGATTGATCGCTCTGATATGAAACAGGCATTGACCTTGGAAATCAATCTTACTGAGGAACGAAGAAAGCTTTGGGCGCAAACCAACAGAATGCGTAGTAGAGTAGTCGAGATAAATAAAAAGTATTATCCTCAGATTGAAAAAGCACTATCGTCTGCATGTGCAGAGAGATTTGAGAAATCCTTTGCCGAGAAAGCGTATCCAACCTTGTATCCCGATTTGCCTCTGTCTAAGTCGTGGATTCCGAATATCCTTGCAATGGAGGATTTAGATAAGAATCAGCGAGAAGCGATTCAATCGATAGCGTCTTCATATGATTCCGAGTATCGTAATATTTGTGCGAAACTCGAGGGTCAGGTTGATGAATGGTTTGAGACACAGATGGAACAGCGTGCAATCACGAACGAGTATCGTGATGCGTATGAGAGCAATGTTGCGGATCTCAAGGCAGAGCGAATGAGGCTCCTCACTCGAACTGCAAAGAAGATTGGCGAAGTATTGACTTCTTCGCAATTAGACCGTCTTCCGAAGGGGCATTCCTCCGATGCCGCTGTACCAAGTACACAGACTGACCAAAGCGAATAGAAGCCGTTAATTTCCCACCGTATGTGTGGTTAGAGGTCGCCTTGTTGACCGAAAAAACAGTACCGTGCACAACCCGGTCTTGCCGCTTCCCGTCATGCCGACGCACACCGCGTGCGTAACTAGGTCCTTACTGTCGTAAAGTACGAGTTCCCGACCCCTTTCGTGGGTTTTCAGGTCAAATGACCTTCCGAGGTAGAACGAGCCAAGTTTCTCGAAATCCTGTGATTCCATGGTATTACGCGTCATCTCCTCACAACTTTGAATTCGACTCCCATCCTACCCGCGCCGGCATTTCGTTCTATTGACCCTGGAAAATCGCTTCTGTACACTTTTTCCTCTTCTTTTCCGGCGATTTCATCCACATTCAGCAGCCAGGCGGTCTCGCTGTATGCTGTGGCGGGCAGGATATTCGTGTCGAATGTTCTGGCCGAATCGACGCGAATCGGGAGTTCAACTGTGGCGCAAGCACCTGATATTGCTGTATTTGGATGCGGTGGCTGGGGCAAGAACATCACTCGCACGGTTTTTCAGCTCAACCGTCTCGCCGCGGTCGTGGATCCATCGCAATCCGGGCGCGCAAACGCAGCTTCTGTCGCGCCGAATGTGCCAATTTTCGAGAAACCTGAAGAAGTTCTCGCACTTCCGCACATCAAGGGCGTGATGATCGCAACTCCGGCGGAGACGCATTACACAGTCGCATGCAAGGCCATTGCTGCAGGAAAAGATGTCTTCGTCGAGAAACCGCTGACAATCGACGTTTCAGAAGCCAATGATCTGGTTTCCCGAGCCGCAACTGCGGATCGCATCCTCATGGTCGGGCATCTGCTCGAATATCACCCGGCGATTCTCAAGCTGCACGAAATGATCAAGGCAGGCGAACTCGGAAAAGTTCGTTACATCATCTCGAATCGCCTGAATTTGGGCAAAATCCGCACGGAAGAGAATGCTTTGTGGTCATTTGCGCCGCACGATATCGCAGTGATTCTCCGTCTTGTCGGATCGCTGCCGTTTGAAGTCGTCGCCACCGGCGGCTGCTACGTCACGCCGAATATCGCTGACGTGACTGTGACGCAACTCCTTTTCGACAATGGAGTTCGATCACATATTTTCGTTTCGTGGCTGCATCCGTTCAAAGAGCAGAAGCTTGTTGTGGTCGGATCGAAGAAAATGGCTTCGTTTGATGACGTTTCCAAGCAATTGATGCTGTATGACCAGCGCGTGGACTGGAAAGAGGGCCAGCCGATTCCGGTGAAGGGCGAAGGCGTGGCCGTCGCCTATCCCGCTGATGAGCCGCTCAAGCAGGAATGCCTGCACTTCATGAATTGCATGGAAACCCGGAAAACGCCGCTGACGGACGGGCCCTCCGGCGTGCGCACCCTCCAGATTCTGCATGCCGCCCAGCGATCCATGATCACCAACGGCCAACCCGTGCATTTTGAGCCGCAATTCTTCTTCTCACCAGGCGCCGAATCGCCGACATCTTCATCTGCACACGGCAAACCCGCGCTGACGCCGGCGTGAAATTCCAATCCACTCTCACCCTCTTCTTGAAACCTACTTTCCATGCCAGCCTTCGATCCCACCAAGCATCCCGGCGTCACCATCCACGAATCCTGTTACATCGATGACCCATGCACCATCGGCAAGGGCTCCAAGATCTGGCATTTCTCGCACGTCATGAAGAACTGCAAGATCGGCGAGAAATGCAACCTCGGCCAGAACGTCGTGGTCTCGCCCGATGTTGTGCTCGGCAACAACGTGAAGGTTCAGAACAACGTCTCCATCTACACCGGCGTGGAAATCGAAGACGATGTCTTCTGCGGACCATCCATGGTCTTCACGAACATCCTTGTCCCACGATCGGAAATCGTTCGGCGTGATGAATACGTCAAAACCATGATCCGCAAAGGCGCTTCAATGGGCGCAAATTGCACCATCGTTTGCGGCATTGAAGTCGGCCGATACGCGCTCATCGGCTCTGGCGCGGTTGTGCCGAAGAATGTGCCGAACTATGCACTCATGGTCGGCGTACCTGCGAAGCGGATCGGCTGGGTCTGCCGATGCGGCTACACGCTGCCCAAGGCCGGCGCGGACAAGACCATGACCTGCGCGCATTGCTCGAATCACTATCGTGAAGAAGGTTCGGAAAAACTCACCCCGCTCAAGGAGGTTCAGGGCTCGTGACAACTCCAATCAACGTGCCGTTGCTTGATCTCAAGGCTCAGTACACGCCCATCAAGCAGGAAATCAAGGACGCCATCGAAGCCGTCCTTGAATCACAGCATTTCATCATGGGCCCGCAGGTGGCCGAGCTGGAAAAGGACATCGCCAACTACGTTGGTGCGAAGTTCGCCATCGGTTGCGCGTCAGGATCTGATGCCATCATCCTCGCGCTCCTCGCGCACGGCATCGGCCCCGGCGATGAAGTCCTCTGCCCCTCATTCACCTTTTTCGCCACCGGCGGATATGTCGCCCGTGCGGGCGCAAAGCCGGTGTATGCGGACATCAATCCCGTCACCTACAACATGTGCCCGGACTCGGCCCGCAAGATCGCGAAGAAATGCACGAAGCTCAAGGCCATCATGCCTGTGCATCTTTTCGGTCAGGCCGCCGACATGGATGCTTTCCTCGCGCTCGGCAAGGAACTCGGCGTGCCCGTGATTGAAGACGCCGCACAGGCCATCGGCACCAAGGATGAAACCGGCGTTCGCGTCGGCACACGCGGCTCGATCGGCTGCTTCTCCTTCTTCCCCTCCAAGAATCTCGGTGCATTCGGCGACGGCGGCATCGTCACCACGAATGACTCCGCACTCGCGGAGAAACTCTCCATTCTCCGCGTTCACGGCGGCAAACCGAAGTACTACCACAAGATCATCGGCATGAACTCCCGCCTCGACACCCTTCAGGCCGCTGTGCTCAAGGTCAAGCTTCGCTACCTCGATCAGTGGTCGAAGGGACGCCAGGCCAATGCGGCGTTCTACGATCAGGCTTTCAAGAAAGCCGGCGCAAAGACCTCTGCGGCCTCGCTCAGCGACGGCGGCTTCCCGCTTCGCACGCCGCAGCCCGCAGGTCCGAAGGCGTGGCACATTTACAACCAGTATGTCATCCGCGTGCCTGCCGACATGCGCGACAATCTCCGCAAGCACCTCACTGACCAGAAGATCGGCACGGAAATCTACTATCCCGTTCCGCTGCACCTCCAGGAATGCTTCGCATACCTTGGAGG
>DASZQE010000581.1:0-3243 GCA_035550175.1 Phycisphaerales bacterium
TCGCCACTCGCGCCCGCCCGTGCCGATCTGCACCAGGTTCCCCGGCTCAGCGATCATCGATGCGGCCTGCTCGCCCGGCGCCTGGATGCTGATGCTTCTTCGATGCACCGGCGAGCTGCCTTCCACCTTCGTCCCGAAGTACCAGATCGAGCCCGCCGCAAGAATGATGATCCCCGTGTGAATGATCCACGGTCCCAGCCGAAGCGCGGTGAACGGAATCTTGCGAATCGTCGTGATGATGATGTTCGCGCAGATCAGCAGGATCAGCGTGGTGAACGGCCACCAGTTGAACCACTGAAATGCAGTCAGTTCAAAAAAACGCCATTGACGAACCTGGCCGCCTTCAGCCCACGATTCGGGATTGAAGATGTTGAGCCGTGTCGGAACACCCGAAGATCCGATGGATGAATAAATGAAAAGGATGGCCAGCAGCACAATGCCGAATCGCACCGAACTGAACAACTCCACGGGAGCCATCAGAAGCGTGCGAAGCATCGACTTCTGCCTGCCGCTGCGATGAACGCCGGAGTCCCCCACTTCCGTGTCCGGGGAAGTCAACATCATGTCTCGTTCATTTTTCGCCATGGGACGCGAATCAGACCTCGCTCTTGACTGCCGGAACCTGTGCCGCTTTCCAGCATCGTTTCATTCGCTGGAATGCAGAGTGTAGGGCGCAAGCTGCATCCGGTACATGGTGATCAGGCTTGCACAGATCAGTCAATGCGACGAATTCATGCCCAGCATGCAAATCCCGCGTTTTCAGCGGTGGGTGCCGACGCTCACGGTGCGCATGACTAGTTCACTTGAATATCACCCCGCAACTGGAATATCCGTCTGCGATCGGCCCTCACGATCGTGAGAGGAATCTGGTCGCCGGTCTTCACATCCTCCAGCATCAATCCCAGTGCATCCACGGATTGAATCGCATGCCGACCCATCGTCACCAGCACATCCATCGACTGCAAGCCTGTGCGCGATGCAGGGCTGTCCGGCGCCACAGTCGTGATGACGACACCAGCATCATTCGGCAGCCGCAACTCCCTCGCCAACTCCTGCGGCAGCTCGCGCACTTCCACACCCAGCCGTTGCGCAGCCAGTTTCTCGCCGTCCGGCATCGGTCTCTGTGCCAGTGTCAGCACCGCCGTCTTCGGAACTCCGTCTCGCGTCAACCCGATTGACACTTTGTCGCCTGCGTGCTTATCGATTATGCCGATCGCAAAATCCACGCCCTGAGTCACCGGCTTGCCGTCAACACTCACCACCACGTCGCCGGCATGCACGCCGGACTCGTCAGCCGGCGAATCAGCCTTCACTGCTGTCACGACCGGTGCCTGAAAATTCCCGACGCTCATCCCCACAATCAGTCGGTTCCGTCGCTCAATGTCCAGCAACTCCGGCAGTTCCTCGCGCAACTGATCCACGGGAATCGCAAAGCCGATGTTCTGCGCATCCGCGCGAATCGCCGTGTTGATGCCGATTAATTCACCAAACACATTCAAGAGCGGTCCGCCGGAGTTTCCCGGATTGATCGAAGCATCCGTCTGAATCAATCCATGCAGATCCTTGTCCTGCGCCAACTCAAGTTCCCTCCCCACTGCTGACACCACGCCCGCCGTGCATGTGTTCTGATACCCAAGCGCATTGCCGACCGCGATCACCGTCTCACCGATCATCAGATCATCACTGCGCCCGAGCTTGAGCACCGGCAGCGGCTTGTCCGCTTTGATCTTCAGTATCGCAATGTCCTTCGTTGGATCAATCGCCACGATATCTGCGTCATATTCCGACCCGTCAACAAATGTCACCTTGCGGTCATTCGTCCGAGACACCACGTGCGCGTTGGTCACGATGTAGCCATCCGGATGAATCACGAATCCCGATCCCATGCTCGTTCGCGTCACCTGTCGTGTCCCAGGCGAGCGTGACGGCGCACCCGGCATCTGAAAAATGTCCTCAAACATTCCGCCGAACGGATCTCGCACCTCTATGACTTCCGTTGATGAAATGTTCACCACCGCATCCTTGCAATGGTCAAACACCTCCACCACGGGCGTGCGCCGTATCGCCATGCGCGCAGCAGAATCTTGAGGCGGCTGAACGAATGAGTCTTGCGTCTGTGCAATGGCCACCGACCCAGAAATGCATGCCGCCGCGATAAACGCTGATACACGAACCTTCAAGCAGGACATCAGGAAACCTCCAGTCGATCGAACCCGAACAGGATTAGAATCATGTTTTCTATTCATCTCTGGATGCACGAACCCTTCCCCATCTGACACCCGTATGAAAACGTACAGCAGGCGATCTGAATTGCATGCCGATTTTTCGGTGGCGGCGATAATCATGCCTTCGTAGCCTCCTTGCATGATCATGCTCCCAACCGCTGATGTCATGTACCGCGCCGTCGTGAAAAAAGACCCCGCCTTTGATGGCGTCTTCTTCACCGCAGTCAAAACCACCGGCATCTTCTGTCGGCCGACCTGCTCTTCTCGAAAGCCTCGCCGCGAAAATGTCGAGTTCTTCAACTCCGCACGCGAAGCCCTGCACGCAGGCTATCGCCCATGCCGACGATGCAAACCAATGGATAGTGCAACATCAGAGCCCGCATGGGTTCGAACGCTCCTGAACAAGATTGATGCTGCGCCGACATCGCGAATCAAAGCCGCCGATCTTCGCTCCCTTTCCATCGATCCGTCTCGCGCTGCTCGCTGGTTCAAATCACACTACGGCATGACGTTTCAAGCCTATCACCGCGCCCGACGTATGGGCACGGCGCTCGGTGCGTTGCGCAACGGTGCGAGCGTCTCATCAAGTGTTTCTCGTGCCGCGCTCAAATCAGGCTTCAATTCCGAAAGCGGATTCCGCGATGCCTTCAATCGCATCCTCGGCGCAACCCCCACGAAAGCCACCGTCGTCCAAACGCTTACCGCAAAAATTATTCAATCCCCTCTTGGTTCAATGCTTGCCATCGCGGGTGATGATGG
Organism: Phycisphaerales bacterium; assembly: GCA_035550175.1. Lineage (GTDB taxonomy): Bacteria > Planctomycetota > Phycisphaerae > Phycisphaerales > SM1A02 > DASZQE01. Next base: position 2,985 of record DASZQE010000581.1, read on the forward strand.
CCTCGCGCTTCTCGAATTCGTCGATCGCAGAATGCTCGAAACTCAGATGATCACGCTCCGCAGGCGATTCGCCTGCGCAGTCCTGCCCGGCGAGCATCCGCATCTCACGTCCATCACGAACGAACTCGACCGCTATTTCGCCGGCACGCTCCGCGCCTTCAAGACGCCGATCGCTCTTCGCGGCACGCCGTTTCAACTCAAGGTCTGGAATCGCCTCATGTCTATCCCCTATGGCCGCACCAATTCTTACGTGCAAATG
>DASZQE010000582.1:0-2805 GCA_035550175.1 Phycisphaerales bacterium
CCGATCTTCCCGCTCGCGCCGCGCAGATGCCGGTACAGAACTCCGCGGAACATCGTCTCTTCAACGATCGGCGCACACACGCACGCCACAAAGTAAATCGTCGCACGAACACCCCATCCGCCGTTGAGTACTTCCGGCACAATCGGATGCGAAGGCCCGCTCACCGGATCCAGCGAATTCGGATCCGCGCCTCCCTGCAATGCTCCGGAAATCAGCACGAACACAAGGGTCAGCAGTACCCCGCCGAACAGCACCGGCAGCGTCATCACATAGCCGGGAACCGCGATCATTGGTTCAATCACGCCGCCCTTTCGACCCGTCGTCCACCCGATGTCCCGCCGCACCTCGCTCCACGGCACCCCGCGCATCACCGGCCATCCCAGCACAACCAGGCTCAGAAAAAACGCCGCGATCTCCGGCCATAACCCCAGGCTCGGCGAAATTCCTCCCAGAATCTGCGCCCCCACCTGCAATCCCAGAAACAACATCATCCACAACGCAAACGTCTCCGCATACACGCCCGTGTTCGTCTGCGTCGGCGCCAATCCTCCGTGAAGCTTCCTCAAAAACGCAAAACACAGAATCACTACTAGACCCACAAATCCCAACGCGCCGATCCCGATGCCGCTGATCGTCAGCCCGATGGTGGCGGCCATCAGTGTGGTTGTGGAATCTTCCAGTTGCTTGCGCCCCGCTTCATCCGTCGTCGTACTTGGATGCAATGCAAGTTTTCCGAACCAACCAAGCTGGTCCACCAGCACCTGTTGCTCGTCTTCGGTAAGAAGATCCTGCGGTGCAGGCCCTGTCGGCACGCTTGCAATCCCCTCAGACGCAGCCGCAATCACATTCTCTGTTGTTGTCTCCGGCGACACACCCTTCTCTTCACTCTGCGTCGCCGCTGCTGCTTCGCCGTCGTACAGCTTGTGCAGGATCGCTTGTACCTCCAGATCCTTGCCGACTTGCTTCGATGTCAATGTCCCCTTGGCTTGGGCGTCAGCGATCAACTGGTCAAGCTCATTCAGCGTCTCTGCAGCCTTCGATGAACCGAAGATCTCTCCCGTAAGACAGATGAACCGCTGCCGTTGCGGCACGGGGCCGATGTTGAACGTTTTCTCCACTTGCTGATAATTCACCTGTCCCGGCGCAGCTTCATTCTGTGCAAAGATCACCTTCCCCTGCAATTCCAGAATCCGCGCCTGCACGGAACTGTCCGTCATCGGCTCCTCTTCCCGCTCCTCGCCCCGATCCGCCTGCAGAACCATCACGCCTGCAACCATCACCACAATCAGAATCCATGCCAGCCATGCAAACGCCCTGCGAGGCCGCTTCTCCGACTCGTTTGATTCATCCAGGCGCGCACCCTCCCATGCGTCATTCATCCCATGAACCGGAAACCCCTGCTCCGCTCCTTCATTCAAATTCTGCATCATCATGCACCTTTATTCGGCACTTCCCGCCTCCAATGTCCCAACATCCCCCCTTCATACCTTGATTCTCACCCGCATTTCATCCCTCCCGCCGCCTCCAAACCCCCTTTCTCTTGACTCTTTTCCCCCTTCTGATACCCTCCCCAATTCGCCTGATGTCCGGCGACCCCGGCATCATTCCCGTTTCATTTTCCCGTTCTTTGCTACGGAGTGGGTTCATGCCACGCCAGACATTCTTCGCAAAACCCGGTGATGTCCAGATCAACTGGCATTCCATTGACGCCTCCGGCAAAGTGCTCGGACGCATGGCGACTCAGATCGCCTCCATCCTCATGGGCAAGCATCGCCCCCAGTACACGCCCCACATCAATACCGGCGAGTACGTCATCGTCACCAACGCCGAAAAAATCGTCCTCACCGGCCGTAAGCTTCAGCAGAAGAAGCGCACCACCTACGTCTACTACCCCGGTGGCCAGAAGCAGGAATCCTACGAATCCCTCCTCGCTCGCCGTCCCGAGTTCCTCGTCAAGGAAGCGGTCCGTCGAATGCTTCCCAAGACTCGCCTCGGCCGCGACATGCTCACCCGCCTCAAGGTCTACGCCGGCGAGCAGCATTCGCACAACACGCAGAAGCCCGTCGCACTCTCCTCCAACTGATTCACCCTGAACACGTTTTTCCGAGATCACCAAACCCATGAGCGATTCCGCAACTTCCACTCTTGATGCTTCCAAGTCTCGCAGCGGCTGGTTCTGGGGAACCGGTCGCCGGAAAACCTCCATCGCCCGCGTCCGTGTGCGCCCGGGTTCTGGCAAGTTCATCGTGAATGAAAAGCCCGTCGAGAATTATTTCACCGAAGAGCGCGATCGCAATCTCATCAACAACGTCCTCAAGAAGACCAACACGCACGGCTCCGTCGATGTCGCCGTCAATGTCCACGGCGGCGGATCAACCGGCCAGACCGGCGCCATCGTCCTCGGCTTGGCTCGCGCCATCCGTCGCTACGATGCCAACCTCCTCCCCATACTGCAGGAAAACAGCTTCCTCACCCGCGATCCCCGCAAGGTCGAACGCAAGAAGTACGGCCAGGCCGGTGCCCGCCGTCGCTTCCAGTTCTCCAAGCGCTGATCTGTTTCAATGGGTCGTCCCACTTCTTTGGTGGGACGGTCGTTGGCTTCAGTGGGACAGGTCATTGGCTTCAGTGGGACAGGTCATTGGCTTCCGTGGGACAGGTCATTGGCTTCAGTGGGACGGTCGTCCCGACCGTCAATTCGAATCAAGAGCACCACATGGAAATGTGGTGCTTTTTTTATTGCTCTTCTCAATCTCTGCCCGCCTCTTCCTGTCGGATTTTCTGCCTTCCGTTTTGAGCCTCGTGATT
>DASZQE010000583.1:0-8361 GCA_035550175.1 Phycisphaerales bacterium
GCCCAGTTCCGAGAGGACTTCCCCGCAAAGTCCGATGAGTATTCCAAGCACAACACCGTCATTCGCAAAGCCGCCGATGGCTCAATGAACCTCGTGCGTGAAGCCACCAGGGCCATGCCCGATGAACTCAGGAAAATCATCGAGGAGAACAAGTAGTGATGCCCAGCGCGAGCAAGCATTCCGCCGTCATCACGAACCTCCGGCCCATGCTGGCCGTGCGCGATCTCGCCGCAACCGTTCGATTTTATGTCGAAAAGCTCGGCTTCAACTGCTGTTCAATGTTTGGCAACCCGCCCGTATGGGCCGAGCTCGAACGTAACGGCACTGCCATCATGTTCAACGCGCCTCCACGCGAATCTGTTGAACGGGATGTCCCTCGCCCCAGCAAGAACTACCAGATTTTCTACTTCAACGTGGATGACCTTCCCGCCCTCCACGCCGAGCTTTCCGCTCGCGGAGTTGCCGTCTCACCCATGCGCGTCACCGTCTACGGAATGAAGGAATTCGAAGTCCGTGACCCAGATGATTATTGGCTTTGGTTCGGCGAACCGACCGATGAACCGCCCACGGTCACGGAGTAATTCGCTACTCTCTCAACACACACATGCCCAACGCAACCTTCAGAATCTGGCGCGGTGACAAGAACGGTGGTTCGTTCAAGGATTACACCATCGAAATCGGACCCGGTATGGTCGTCCTTGATGCCGTCCATCAGATTCAGGCTCAGTACGCCAACGATCTCGCTGTTCGCTGGAACTGCAAAGCCGGCAAGTGCGGGTCATGCTCCGCAGAAATCAACGGCAAGCCTTCGCTCATGTGCATGACTCGCCTTGATCAGCTCGATCTCAACATGCCCGTCATCATCGAGCCCATGCAGGCTTTCCCGCTGATCCGCGATCTCGCAACCGACGTCTCTTGGAACTTCCGCGTCAAGACCAGGATCAAGCCCTTCAAGCCGCGCAAGCCTGATGCGCCAGACGGTTCCTGGCGCATGAAGCAGGAAGACATCAACCGCGTGCAGGAGTTCCGCAAGTGCATTGAATGCTTCCTCTGCCAGGATGTCTGTCACGTCCTGCGTGATCATCACAAGCACGATGAATTCATCGGCCCGCGATTCTTCGTCTACAACGCCGCTCTTGAGATGCACCCCCTCGATACCGAAGATCGCATCGCCGACCTCAAGCAGAGTCAGGGCATCGGCTACTGCAACATTGGAAAATGCTGCACCAAGGTCTGCCCCGAGCACATCACCATCACTGACAACGCGATCATCCCCCTCAAGGAACGGGTGGTCGATGAGTTTTACGATCCCCTCAAGAAACTCTTCCGCATCTTCAAACCCAAGAGGTAACCGACTATGGAATGGTGGCAGTGGCTGATTATCGTCCTCATTATCGTCCTCGTCGTCGTCTTCTTCATGGTCAGAAAGAAAAACGGTTGACGCTTTCGCCGGTGTCTCGCTTCCCTGGCGAAGGTAGAATCACCCCGTCGCCCCGGTAGCTCAGCCCGGATAGAGCAGCGGTCTTCTAAACCGCAGGTCGCAGGTTCAAATCCCGCCCGGGGCGCTTTCTGCTTTGGCGCAGTAGGTGCGCCATCACCCGCCCATCAGTTTCAATCGCTGCTCTGCGTCTTTTCTCGCAATCACGGTGTCCGGATCCTGAGATCCTTCTGTGATCGCCAGAAACTCCTGAAAAGCGGCCTTTGCGTCCGCGCCTCTTTGCTGGCCCATATACAGCAATCCAAGTTTGTGTAGCACCAGCGCGCTGTCTGGTGTCACCTCCTCCGGTATGTGATCTCTCACGTTTTCCAGTTCCCGCAGCGCCTCATCATCATGCTTGAGATAGTGCAGCGGCACGGCCATCATATGCGCGTACGAAGCCCGCAATTCAGGTTGTCGAATCTGCCCTTCGCGCGCGTACGTCACAGCTTCATTGAAACGATTCGCCTTCACGCAGCACACAATCATTCGCTGATATGTTTGATACACGTCAAAGGCTTGTGGTTCCTTGCCAAGTACGGTCAACGCTTTGTGCAGCAGTTCCAAGGCTTCATCCGTTTTCCCCTGCGCCATCATTACTTCCGCTTTCACCCAATACGGGTTTGCGAACTCGTGAATCCTCAAGGCCTCATCCGCTTCACAAAGCGCACCCTCATACTCTTTCTTGGCGTTCAGCATCACCGCCAGTTCCGAATGATTGAACGCCGATGTCGGATCGCTCTTCACCGACGCCTCCGCAAACGCCAGGTTCGTCATCCATGCGCTGTTGTAGTGCCACGTCACCCAGGCCAGCGGAATGCTCGCCGCACCCGCCACTCCGATGCGCCCCCACGTCGCGACCGCTTCTCGATTCTTCATCGCCAGTTTGGCAACCTGCCCCACCAGCTCCATCACCAGAATCATCGCTCCCAGCACCGGCAGATACAGATACCGGTCATGCACGATCTGCTCCGGGTGCAGTTCGCCGATGTTCGCCGCTGGTGCCAACGGGAGGCAGAACAATGCAATGCCCACTAGCGCCGTTCGACTCTTCCACGCAAGCCACATCGCAATGCCCGTCGCAGCAAGACACACCACGAGCGGAATCACGAAATTCGCCGCGTTTGCATCGGTGATCGCTCGCAACGGATAGGAAGGCCCGATCGGCCACGGCCAGAACACCTGCTTCAGATAAAATGCGCCGACCATCGGCAGATTCATCAACGTCTGCATCGGTGTGAATCCCGGCAAGCCGGCCGGTTTGGCTCCCAACATCACGCGCCGAATGATGAGATACCCGATCGCCAGCACAGCAAACGGCGTTGCGCGAACGATCACCTCGCGCCATGCCGTTCTGCGCGAATCCGGATCATCTCCCGGATTCCGCTTCACCCATACCACGCTCGCCGCAAGCAGCGGAAACAGAATCGCGACTTCCTTCGCGCCTTGCCCGATGATGTACAAACCGATCGCCATCACCCAGTCAAACGCGCTTCTTCGTTCAAGTGTTCGCATCACGAACACAAGGCTCCCCAGCAGCGCAGCCGACAGAATCAGGTCCGGGCTTCCGCTGATCCACGCCACGCTTTCCACATGCGCAGGATGGACCGCGAACAATAGCGCAGCTCCTCCCGCCATGGCCCCTGCCATGCCAACACGCCGCATCACCAGATACGCAAGCAACGTCACCAGCGCATGAAACACCAGGTTTGTCGCATGCCATCCCACGGCGCTCGTCAATCCAAACAGCCGGTAATTCCCCATCATCCACAGCACGAACGTCGGCCGCCAGTAATTGCTCACCCGCACATCTTTTCGATGTCCCTTGAATGCCCATACGTCGCTCGTCAGTGCTTCCCCGAACTTTGATGAATCTCGGATGAACTGGTTCTTCACGATCTGCCGGTCGTCGTCGTACACGAACTCCGAATCGCTCCGAAGGGTGTTCAGATACACCGCAACTGAACAGATCACCGCGATCACGCACAACACCCGCCCCAGCACGGACGGTTGTGCAATCTTCGCCTCGTCAATCCTCAAGGTCGCTTGGCCACCGCTCTTCATCCGCACATGCTCCGCGAACCCGCCTCCGACTTCAACCGCAATCTTCCCTCTTCATCGTGCGAATCCCGTCCGACTCTATACTTCCGCCCATGCCCGCATCCGTCCGAGACCTCGGCAAAATCTCCGTCATCATCCCCGCATACAACGCCCGGCGCGTGCTCCAGTCCACGCTCACCGAAGTCTCCGCATTTCTCTCCGCCAACGCTTCCGCATATGAAATCATTGTCGTCGATGACGGTTCAACCGATTCAACCGCAGAGATTGCCGATGCATTCCGCCCCAGTCTCACGCTCCTGAAGCTCTCGCAGAATCGCGGGAAGGGCCACGCCGTCAAGCACGGCATGCTTCACTCCACCGGCGACTGGTCCATCTTCATGGATGCCGACAACTCCACGTCCATCACCCATCTCACTCGCTTCGCTGAAAAAACCGACTCTGCCGATGTCCTCATCGCCTCGCGTCGCCTGCCCTCCGCACGTATCGTCCGACCCCAGCACCGCATCCGCCAGGCGCTCGGCCGCACGTTCCCCTACATCGTCCGCCTCATCGCACTGCCGAATGTCTCCGATACCCAGTGTGGCTTCAAGATGTTCAGCCGCGCCGCCCGCCAAGCCATCTTCCCGCTCCAGAAAATCGATCGTTTCGCCTTTGATGTCGAACTCCTCCTCATTGCCCGCAAGCTCAATCTTCGCCTCGCCGAAATCCCGGTGAATTGGGACAACCCCACCAGTTCCACCGTCCGTATTCACATCGATACCATCCAGATGCTCTGCGATGTCCTCCGCGCCCGTTGGCGACTCCGCAATCTCTCTCCCGCAACACGCCCCAGCGATTCTTGATCGCTTGATCTGTGCGCAAGTCCAATGACAGCCGGGCCTTCAGTATCACCTGTCCGCAATCCCTTGGCTTTCGACATCTGCCACAGCGCATTTCCTCTACACTTTTGTCATGTCCACAGTCCTCTCCGTTGTCGATGCGCACAAAACATATGGTGAGACGCAAGCCCTCAAAGGCGCAAGCATCACCCTCAACGCCGGCGAATGGCTCGGTCTTCTCGGCCCGAACGGCGCAGGCAAAACCACGCTCATCCGCGCCATCGCTGGCCGGGTTCTCCTTGATCAGGGCCGCATCAATCTCCTCGGATCGGATATCTCTTCTGATCGCAATCTTGCGATCGAAACTCGCAAACGCCTCGGCGTCGTCCCGCAGGAAATCGCTCTTTATCCGCTGCTCACGGCCCGCGAAAACCTCCAGGCCTTCGGTACGCTCAGTGGAATTCCCGCTGCTGACCTCGAGACTCGCATCGAATGGGCGCTCGAATGGACCGGCCTCGCCGATCGCGCTAAGGATCTCGCCAAAACTTTCTCCGGCGGAATGAAGCGCCGCCTCAACATCGCCTGCAGCGTCCTTCACCGACCCAGCGTCATCCTCCTGGATGAACCCACGGTTGGCGTTGACCCGCAAAGTCGCCAGCGAATCTGGGACATGCTCGCGGCTCTCCGCAAAGAGGGTGCCGCGCTCCTACTCACGACTCACCAACTCGATGAAGCCCAGACAGTATGCGATCGCATCACTATCATCGATCATGGTCGAACAATTGCCGACGGAACAATGGATCAACTCGTGCTCGACACCATCGGCCCCAGCCGAACCGTTCTGCTCACGCTTGATGCCCCGCCGACGTCCGACCTGCTGACCCTGTCAATCATCTGCGAAGACCTCACGCTTCGTGCCTCCATGACCGACGTTGCTGCCGACCTTCCGCCGCTCCTTCAGCGTCTTCACGGCGCAGGACGCAAGGTCCGCGATGTTCAGGTTCAGTCTCCCTCGCTTCACTCCGTCTTCATTCATCTCACCGGCAGGGACCTCCGCGAATGATTTTCACCATCCTCAAGCTCGGCTGGAAAATGCTCACGCGCGATCGTGGCGGGCTCTTTCTCTCATTCCTGCTTCCCATCATCTTCTTTTCAATCTTCATCATCATCTTCGGCTCGGCATTCTCCGGCGGATCAACCGCTCCGGTTTCCTGCATCGTCGTTGATCTCGACAACTCCCAGGCCAGCCATCGCTTCGTTCAGGCCCTCAAGGATGATCCCAGTCTGAAAATTCTCACGGAGCCCGCTCACGCCGCCGATCAGCCCGCTCACCCCTACACCCGCGAATCCGCACAGGAAGTCGTCAAGGCCGGCGATGCCCGCGTCGCTGCAATTCTCCCTCAGGGTTTCGGCGAGACCGTTGGCTCATTCTCTGGCGATGCTCCGCCGGTTGAACTTCTCACCGACTCCATCACCGATCCCATCGCCTATCAGGTCGTCAACGGCCTCATGCAGCGTGCGCTCATTGCCGGCGCTCCGGACATCATGATCCAGCGCGGTCTTGGCGAATTCGAAAAATACGCCGGCGAACTCACGCCCCATCAGCGCGAACTCATGGACCGCTGGCTTCCTCAACTACGTCAGGAAGTCGAGTCAGAATCCTCCGCAGCAACGCAGCCCGCATCCTCTCAACCCGATTCATCTGCCGGCAGTGGGGGAGATGCAGACGCTGAATCCCAGCCCGCGAAGAAGTCCTCCTTCATGGATGCCGGCCTCGTTCCCACCAAAGTCATCAATGTTCGCACCGATCACAAGACCGACTGGGAAGCTCTCGTCGCATTCCAGGCCTCCGCAACCGCCGTCATGTTCCTCCTCTTCGCGGTCTCCGCAGGCGGCGGCACGTTGCTCGAAGATCAGGAATCCGGCGTCCTTGATCGCCTTCTCATCTCCAACGTCGGTATGTCCAACCTGCTCCTCGGCAAATGGCTCTTCATTGCCATGATGGGATTCGTGCAGGTTTCCGTCATGTTCCTCTGGGGCGCATTCGTCTTTCATCTCGAACTCTTCACCCCCGAGCACCTCATCGGGTTCATCATCATGACTGCGGCTACCGCCTGTGCGGCCTCTTCGCTCGGCATCGTCCTCGCAGCCTCTTGTAAATCTCGCTCGCAACTCGGCGGCCTTTCCACCATCGTCGTGCTCACCATGTCCGCCATCGGCGGCTCCATGTTCCCTCGCATCTTCATGTCGGAGAAGCTCCAGCTCATCGGCAAGTTCTGCACCTTCAACGCATGGGCCCTCGATGGCTACCGCAAAGTCTTCTATTACAACGTGCCCCTCGTCGGGCTCTGGCCCGAGCTTCTCGTCCTTTCCTGCATCACCGTCGGCCTGCTTATCCTCGCCCGCATCCTCGCCCGTCGGTGGGAAGCAGCCTGATCGCACTGCGGCTTACTCCGCACCAACCCGCTTCCGTCTCGTTTTCACCACACTCGGCACTTCCTCAATCTCGCCATCGCCGATCGCAAACACGCGATCGCCCTCCCTTGCCTGTATCGCTGCTCCCCCTGTGAACTTCCCAAACGCCGGCAGCACAATCTGTCTCGGGCCAACCCAAAAGCACTTCGCCCGCACCCGCGATCCCGTTTCGCTCCACATCGAAACCACCGGATGAATGTGCCCCGCCATTTCAAATCCCTTCACCCGTTCGCTCGGCATGTGTCGGAATTCCAGCGCGCCATCTACGAGCTCATCCACGTATTTCAAGTTTCTCATCACGGGCAGATCGCCTGCGGTCACGTCGTGGTTTCCCCGAATCACCATCATCTCCACATTCGGATTCGCTTCAAAAATCGCTGAGAGCATGTCCCCAATCTGATTGTTTCCCGGTCCGTCAGCGTGCAACAGATCACCCAGCACAATCACGCGCTGCGCTCCGAACCTGCGCACCACATCCATCAATAACTGCAGACTTCCTTCCGAAGTGCCGCAAGGCACCGGCACACCCAGACTCCGAAAATGCTCCGCTTTCCCGAAGTGTGTGTCAGCTGCGATCACCGTGCGAGTTCTTTCCCACCACGCCGCGCCTTCTGCGAGCAAAAGCATTCTTTCGCCTGCCCACTCCACTTCCGCGCTGCTCTGCACTCGTCCCTGAGTTTCTTCGCTCATCGTCCGCCAGCTCCTCGAGCTCAATCATCATTCGTTTGACGCGCTCCGTCCACCGCTCGTTGCTCATCTCGTGCGACCGAAGACTCTCCGCCCAGATCGGAAACGCCAGTGGCGTCAATCGTTCCGTCCTGCGGATCACTAGGTTCGACCGCTCAATCCGCTCCAGCGTCCCGCGCATTCGCACAAAATCAAGTTCCCCCTCGATCACCTCTCGCTGCGCCTGCGCCAAAAGCATGTTCCCCGGATCAAAATCCTTGAAAACCTCGAAAAACATTCCGCTCGAAGCCTGCATCTGTCTCGCCCCCTTTCTCCGCTTTCCAAACCCTTGCATCACCAATCCCGCCACCCTCGCAATCTCTCGGAACGCCCTTCGCGCCAATGTCGAAGTGTTCACAGCCGCCAGCACATCCTCCAGCAACCCCTCCGGACTCAATAACTCTCTCCATTCGCGCTCCTCCATCGGCACGCCGCGCACCATGCCCAGTTCAAACCCATAGTCATTTGAGCTCACCAGCACCGTTCCCATTCTCTTTTGCATCAATCGATACGCCGCCAGCGCGCTCAATCCCTCATGCGCCGCCCGCCCGTCAAATGAAAACACAAACGCATGCACAACCCCCTCAATTTCCACCTGCTCAATCAATACCTCATCATCGCCCGGAATCTCTGACCATCTTTCCTGCACCCGCATCAGCGGGCCGGCAAGTTTCATCTCCTCATCACTGAATATCCCACGTTTCGCTTCCGCAAGCCGTACGCGCACGCCCTCTGCCAATTCCGTCGAAAGCTGCATCCTGCTTCCGCCCCATCTCGTGATCAACCCGCTTCTTTTCTTCGAAA
>DASZQE010000584.1:0-10128 GCA_035550175.1 Phycisphaerales bacterium
GGGAAGGGAATGGCGGACGATTGATCGCAGTCGGGACGACAAGCGTTCGGGTTCTGGAATCGCTTGGGAAACAGATCGAATCAGAAGAGCAAATTGATGGTGTGACGAAATTGATGATTTCGCCGGGATTCGAGTTCAAGCTGGTGGACGGCTTGTTGACAAACTTTCACCTGCCGAGTTCGACGCTGCTGGCGTTGGTTGGGGCGATTGTGGGCATGGAGCGGCTGATGGGGCTGTACAAGGAGGCGATACGCGAACGGTATCGGTTTTACAGTTATGGAGATGCGATGCTGGTTCTGCCTTGAGCGCGGGGAAGGGTGGGATCGTGTAAAGTTTGTGTGCAATCGGCTGTGAATTCCGATGAATGTGATCACTGGTGCATAGGAACCCATGCGATTAGATGAGCTTGTAACGGGCTTTGGGATTCGGCAGTATCACGGGCCGAAGGACGTTGAAATTCACGGAGTGGATGAGGATTCGCGCGCGGTGGGCGCGGGGTGGTTGTTCGTGGCGCGTGCGGGGTTGAAGACTGATGGGTCGAAGTTCATCGCAAGCGCGGTGAATGCAGGCGCGAGCGCAGTGCTGACGGAAGATCCGAGCGCGGTGCCGGAGAGCGTGGCAGCGTTGACGGCGGATGACATTCCGGCTGCGGGGGCGAAGCTGGCCGAGCGGTTGGCGGGGAATCCGAGTCAGCGGTTGCGATTGATCGGGGTGACGGGGACGAACGGAAAGACGACGACGACTTCATTGATCAAGCAGATGCTGGATGCGGCGGGGAAGAAGTGCGGACTTGTCGGCACGGTGATGGTGGATGACGGGCAGGAGAGCGTGCAGGCGGAGATGACCACGCCGGCTGCGGGGAAGATCAGTGAGTTGTTGAGGAGGAGGGTGAAGAACGGGTGCGAAGCGTGTGCGATGGAGACATCAAGCCATGCGCTGGAGCAGCGAAGGACGGCGGGATTGAATTTTGAGGCTGGCGTGTTCACGAACCTGACGGGTGATCATCTGGATTATCACGGGACGATGGATGCGTACCGGAATGCGAAGGCGATCTTGTTCAAGCAGTTGCCGAAGAGCGGAGTGGCTGTGCTGAACATGGATGACCCGGCGTGGGAGAGCATGGCGAAGGTGACGCAGGCGAGCGTGGTGACGTGCAGCCTGCGGAACAGTGGCGCGATGGCGCTGGGGACGATTCGCAGGCAGACGATCAAGGGAACGGAAATGACGGCGAGAGGGCCGTGGGGTTCATGGGACGTGTTTGTGCCGTTGATCGGGGCGCACAACATGATGAACGTGCTGCAGGCTGCGGCGGTGTGTGCGGGGATGGGGGTTGAGGCGGAGGTGATTCGGGAGGCGATGTGCAGGTGTGCTGCACCGGCGGGCAGGCTGGAGCCGGTGACGAGCGAGGAGGATGCGTTCACGGTGCTGGTGGACTACGCGCATACAGATGATGCGCTGGAGAACGTGCTCAGGGCGTTGCGGCCGATTGTTGGAAGCGAGAAGAAATTGCGGGTGGCATTCGGGTGCGGGGGAAATCGTGACGCGACGAAGCGGCCGAGGATGGCGAAGGTGGCGTGGACGTATGCGGACGACGTGACGGTGACATCGGACAACCCGCGGCTGGAAGAGCCGATGAAGATCATTGAGATGATTCTGGCGGGCGTGCCTGCGGAGAAGCGGACGAAGACGGAGGTGGAGGCGGATCGCGCGAAGGCGATCCGGAGCATTATCGGCAGAGCTGAGGCGGGAGACATTGTGGTGATAGCGGGAAAGGGACACGAGGATTACCAGATCATCGGAAGCACGAAGTTTCCGTTTGATGATCGGGTGGTGGCGAAGGATGCGCTGCGTGCGGAGGAAGGCTCGCTGGTGGAGGTGGGCGGGGCGAGGTGAAGAATCGGTCGCAGTCAAAGGAATGACGGACGCGAATGATGGAGTTGACAGCGAAGGACATAGAAAGAGCGACGGGGGGAGTGTGGATGCGTGCTGCGCGGGAGGGCGAGCGTGTCATGGGCGTGAGCACGGACACGCGGGAGGATTTGCGCGGGAAGGCGTTTTTCGCAATCGTCGGCGAGCGGATGGATGGACACGATTACGCTCAGCAGGCGGCGGAGGGGGGAGCGCGAGTGATTGTTGTTGAGCGGGAGTGTGAGTTGAAGGGAGGGGATGCGGGGATATTGAAAGTTCACAACACACGGGGAGCGCTTGGAGACTTGGCCAGGGCGTATCGCAGAATGTTGAAGGGGTTGAAAGTGATCGGCGTGACGGGGTCGGCGGGGAAGACGACGACGAAGCGGTTGATTCACGGAGCGCTTTCACAGGAGTTGAGGGGGACAGCGAGTCCGAAGAGTTTCAACAATGAGATCGGCGTGCCGATGACGTTGCTTGGCGCGAGCGAGGGGGATGCGTATGTGGTGGCGGAGATCGGCATGAATCAGCCGGGGGAGATCGGGGCGTTGGCGCGAATGGCGCAGGCGGACACGGTCGTGCTCACGATGGTGGGGAGGGCCCATTTGGAGGGACTGGGTTCGGTGGAGGCGATCGCGAAGGAGAAGTGGAGTGCGGTTGAGGCATTGAAGGATGGAGGGACGGCGGTGGTGAACGGGGATAGCGAATTGCTGAGGGAACGGGCGCGAACGGTTGCGGGGAAGCGCGTGGTGATGTTCGGGGTGGGGGAGTGGAATGATGTGCGGCTTGAGGGCAGATGCGCAGTTGACGAGGGGCAGGTGATTCGGGTTGAAGCAGGCGGACGCACGAACGAATTTGAGTTGAAGATGGCGGGCGGTCACAACGCGATGAATGCGCTGGCGGCGATAGCAGTGGGAAGATTGATGGGGTTGAGCGAGAGCGCGATTGCGAACGGGTTGCGGAGCGTGAAGCCTGAGGCGATGCGAATGGCGATGCAGGAGATTGCGGGAGTCCACGTGTACAACGATGCGTACAACGCAAATCCGGAATCGATGAAGGCGGGGCTGGCGACATTTGTAGAAATGACGGAGGGGCGTGCGGGGCGACGAATCGTTGCATTGGGCGACATGCTGGAGCTTGGGGCGAAGAGCGTGGAGATTCACGAGGAAGTCGGCGAATTTCTGGCTGAGTTGTGCGGCCGAGCGAGGATCGATGAGGTTGCGGTCGTGGGGGCGTTGGCAGGACGGATCGGGAGTGTTGTGGAGAGAGCATGCGGTGTGCCGGTTTCACGGTTTGCAGATGCGGACAAGGCAGCGGAGCGAGTCGGTGAATATGTTCGCAAGGGTGACTGCATGTATCTGAAGGCTTCACGGGGGGTGAAACTTGAGCGGGTGCTGACGACCTTGGAGGCACAATGCTCTACAACCTGATCAAGCACTACAGCGGAGAGCTGGATGACCTGGGGTTGTTCAAGATTTTTCGCGTGCTGTACGAATCTCAGTTTCGCGCGTTTTCAGCAGTGGTGGTTTCGTTCCTGATCGTGCTGCTTCTGGGGAAACGGGTGATCGGGTGGCTGATCAAGCAGAAGGTTGGCGATGCGCCGGAGTTTTACAACGCGGACGTGAACAAGCTGATGGCGTCGAAGGCTGCGACGCCGACCATGGGCGGGATTCTGATCTGCGGGTCGATTCTGGTGACGACGCTATTGTTCGCTGATCTGTTCAACACGTACGTGCATCTGGCGATGATCGTGCTGATCTGGCTGGCGGCGGTGGGAAGCGTGGATGACTGGCTGAAGCTGACCGCGCGGAGACGGAACCCGGGCAGCAGAGAGGGACTGTATGCGTGGGAGAAACTGCTATTTCAACTGGGGATCGGCGTGATAGCGGGGTATTTTCTGTACCGCGAAGGAGCGAATGATTCTGCGGCGCACGTGCTGACGCTGCCGTTTCAGCGGACGTACAAGCCGCAGCTTGAACCGCTGCGGCTGGAGGCGGGCGTGATCGTGCTGCCGATGATCGCGTATGTGCTGATCAGCACGCTGGCGATTGCGGGGACATCGAACGCGGTGAACCTGACGGACGGGATGGACGGGCTGGCGTCCGGGACGATGGCGATCGCCTCTTTCACGATGCTGGTGTTGTGCTTCATTGCGAGCAACACGGCGGCCTCGGCGTTTCTGATGTTTCCGTACATCGGCGGGGCGCAGGAACTGATGGTGGTGACGGGAGCGATGGCGGGAGCGTGCCTGGGATTTCTGTGGTTCAACTGCGCGCCGGCGAAGGTGTTCATGGGCGACACGGGATCATTGGCGCTGGGCGGATTGCTGGCGTACACCGCCGTGGCGATCCGGCAGGAGATTCTGCTGCTGGTGATCGGCGGCGTGTTCTTCATGGAAATGATGAGCGTGGTGATGCAGGTGGCATACTTCAAGTCCACGGGCGGAAAGCGGATTTTCCGTTGCTCGCCGATTCATCACCATTTTCATCTTGGCGGATGGTCGGAAACGCAGGTGGTGACACGATTCTGGCTGGTGGCGATTGTGTGCTCGATGATCGCGCTGGTGTCGCTGAAGCTGCGGTGATCAGTTCTGCCTTGCGTGCTTTTTAAGAATACGCTTGACTAACTTTGAGACGCTCGCGTCCGCATCCTCCGCGAAGCCTTGTACGCGAACGACAACTTCATCCGGCAAAGAACGAAACCTCGATAGTGCTTGCAATGCGGAATAGCAAACAGGCGTGTCATTCAACAGATCGACAAGTGTTTTGATCGTATGAGGCGCGTGCACTCGTCCAAGCGCCAAGATCAATAATTCTCTAGATGGGCCAAGATTTCGATTCGATACAAGTTCAACCAAATCGGCGACTATCCTCTCATCGGCTACATGTTCAATTGCGAGGCCGAGCTCCCATCTCGGATCACCTCCAAGCATAAATGAAGGCACCTTTTTGAACTCATCTATCAAGATAAGTGGAGCATCTGTCCCACGTGCCCAAGAATTGCACAGGGCAAGAGCAATAGCACGTTTCAGTTGATAATTACTGCTATGTCCTAACCACTCGAGCAGAATAGGAACGATCTGCTTTGACCCAATCCGATGTGAATTGAATTGTGACAATTGAAAAACATTGATCCCATGTGCTCGAAGCTCTTCGATGATCGGCCTTTCAGACTCGTGCGTCTCATCTTCCGTCAGCGCGAGTATTCGGGCTACGATCTTCTGCTTTTCCTGCTTCTTTGAAGGCATATCCGAAGCAGAGTTTATCGGGAAATCATCTGATCAAGATCGATTTTTGCGCCGGAGGTTTTGACCGCACGCTTGAATCGATGCTTGCGGAGCAGGCGGACGAAATTCTGCAAATCAGCAGGAAGGGGAGCCTGCATGGTGATGCGGACATCGGTGGCGGGGTGATTGAACTGAAGCAGGGCGGCGTGCAGAGCCTGGCGACCCATCACGATGTCATCAGCGTGTTCAGTTGCACGCGGATTCACATCCGCAAGACGAACGGGATGGCCGCCGTACATGTCATCGCCGACGATCGGGTGGCCGAGATGCGAGAGATGCACGCGAATCTGGTGGGTGCGTCCGGTTTTCAGGTCGAGTTCCACGAGCGAGTAGCCATCGTAGATTTCGCGGACGTGATAGATGGTGGTGCTGGGCTTGGCGGTGGAATCCCAGCGGACAGCATATTTTTCCTTCACGGTCGGGTGCTTGCCGATGGGCAGGTCGATGGTGTCGGCGGGCGTGTCGATTTCGCCATGCACGACAGCGAGATAGCGTTTGTGCGTGGTGCGGTCGGCGAATTGCTTGGCGAGACGCCAGTGTGCGGTGTCGGATTTGGCGGCGAGCATGACGCCGGTGGTATTGCGATCAAGACGATGCACAACGCCGGGGCGGGCGAATTCCTCACCGACAGCGGAAAGCGTTCCCTTGGACTTGTACTTGAAGTGCCAGGCAAGAGCGTGAAGGAGCGTGCCGGTTTTGTATCCGCGAGCGGGATGAACGATGATGCCGGCAGCTTTGTTAAGGACGATGAGGTCATCGTCCTCGTGCAGGACATCAAGGGGGATGTCTTCTGGCTGAATGACGCTCGTTGGTGGAGGGGGCAGCACGACCACGATGACATCATTCTTATGGAGCTTGGTGGAGACTTTAGGCACACGATCGTTGACCGTGACCGATTCCTCGCGGATCAGGCGTTGCAAAGATGTGCGGCTGAGAAACGGGATGCGGTCAACGAGGTACAGGTCGAGGCGTTTATTGAGGTCGTGCTGAAGGCGAAAGCGCACAGTGATGGGCGTTTCGTCATCGCCTTCCTGCTGTTCATAGAGACGAAACAAAGAATCGGCATCGACTTTGCCGCCGAGGTTCACGAGACGAATCTCGTCATCACCGCCATGGGTTTCGGAGGACTGATCGGTGGCCGGGGTCATTGACCGGGCTTGGCCTCATCAGTCTTCAGCAATTCATTCACCCAAGGCTCAACGCTGATGGGCGTCAACTGCTCCCTATCAGATTGCAGTTGAACAAAGTTGGGCGCGGGGAAGGGTTTGGCCATGGCGACCTGGGAAATCGAGTCGGCATAATCGGTCGATTGCACTGCGAGCTCAGGAAAAGACTCCTTCGAACGAGCGGCAGCGCGCTGGTAAAAATCCTTCGCTTCATCCAGCTTGCCGTTGCATTCCGCGATGGTGCCCAAGCCGTTCAGAGCGGACACAGCACAGATCGTCATAGCAGAGGATTTGTCATCACGATCAACAACCGCGCGATAGATGGTTTCGGCACGCTGCAGGTATTCGGTGCGCTGAGCGTCGGTCAGCGGATTGCGAGTGTCCTGCATGACAGTGGGGTTGTTGGGATCCTGTGAGGGAGGCGGGCCGGCTTCCTTGCCGGTGACAACGGCATTCATGAGCGTGTCCGCGGCTGCCAAACGAGCGAGGATGCCGATGGAATCCACGCCGTCGTATTTATCAGCGACTTCCTGCAATGATCCGGGGAGTTGCGTATCGTTGAACGCCCGCCATGCATCGCGGCGCTGATTTTCGCGGTAGTCCTTCCAGCGAACCCACCCCAGATATGCGCAGATGACCACAAGCACGACGAGCAGGTAGGTCATGCCCTGTGTTTTCAGCCATTCAATAAGGTCCAGGTTCAGACGACTTTCGGTCAGATCTGACTGATGGACTTCCTTGAGACGATCGCGATTAAGTTCGTTGGCCATGGGTATATGTCATCGCACGAGGCGAATTCGTCATGGTACCGGGGTGAACGTGGGGCAGTCAAACGTCACACGGTCCGGCGAATCAAGGATGTTGAGACATCTGGTTTTCAGCATGGACCCCAAGCCAAGATCACGGCTGTCAGGTCATCAATATTCACCTGGCCGTCATCATTGATGTCTGCAGCGGGGTTTGAAGTTCCCCACGCGAGGATAATCGCTGTGAGATCATCAATGTTGACCTGGCCATCCCCGCCACCGCCCTTGCCACCGGCAATATCCGCAACACATACGGCCTTCGGCTTCCAAACCGCAAGTGCGTTCGGGCCGACGGTGCCCTGAGTGTCAACAATGGTGCCGTTTTCGGTCATTGAGCCATCGGAGCCGATGGTGAAGCAGCGCAAGCCTTTGACGCCGTCGTCGATAGTGTCACGATCGCCCATGAGGATGAGGTTGTCGAGGATCGCGATCTCACCGAGGCTGCCCTGGAACCCGACATCGTAGGAAAAGCCGGTGCTTGTGAGTTCGCCGGTAGCTTGATTGATTTCAAAGGATCGCACGGTGGAATCTGTGCCGTGACCGACGAATGCAAATTTGTTGTCGCTGGAGACGACGACCTGCTTGGGAGAAGAACCTGGAGAGGTGTAGGGTGTGTTGACCATCGGCGTGAGCACGCCAGTGCCGGTGTCGATTGTCCATCCGCTGACCGCATGTCCACCGCTGCTGATCCCGCCCGCGCTGTACAGCCGTGTGCCGTCAGGCGAGATGCCGAGGCCGAGCGGATAGGTTGAACCGTTGAAGTAGAAATTGATCAGAGTGAGGAAACCGGAGTTGTTGGCGGCGGTGTTGATCGCAAAGGCGCTGACGGAATTGCCGGTTGAATCCATCGCGTAGAGGTACTGACCGGAGGGGTGCAAAGCCAGCGTGGTGCTGAAAGAGCCGGTGCTTTCAGCATCGATCTGGGTCAGCGTCGGGGTTGGAGCATCGTCGAAGCGATAGACGAGGACCTGGCTTCCGCCGGAGACGACGGTCTTTGTCGCTGCGAGATAGTTGTTCGTTATCCACTGCACATCAAGCGGACTGTCCGGCGTGGTGAAAGTGGCGAAGGCTGACATTGTGGCGTCGGGATTCACACGGATGATGGTGAGTTGCTCGACGGTTGTGCTTGAAGTGCCGTGGCCTGTACAGAGGTAGCGGCCATCGGGCGAGATGGAAATGCTCTGGGCATTGGTGCCGGCGTTGTAGGTTTGGCTGTTGGGCGTGGAGCCGGTGACGAACTTCTGCACGAAATGAAGCGAGTTGTCGGGGTTGAAGGTGTAGGAGGTGACGCTGCCTTCAAGGTTGCCGTTGTTCGCCGTGAAGACCGCACGCTGCGCGGATTGGCCGAAGGCCGAGGTCGAAATCAGCAGAGCCGAAGCCAAGCTCAGTGCGGACTGAAGAGAAAACGTGCGATTGAATTCCGGGGCCATCTCCGATCCTCCTTTGGCCTCCCTCATTGTTCCCACCCTTGTGGAGTGGCTTATCCGTTACACGCGATCAGAATTGCCTGAGCAGGCGTGAACCCACAAGTCTAACGCGCGCCCTGTAGAGACAAAAATGAAAAAAGCGCACGAGGCGCTTCTATTCCGGAAACTCAAATTTCGGATGATTTTCAGGCTCCCAAGGCCAATCGTTCAGCAAGCACAAACGGCAAGCCGGCACGCTGCGTGGCCATTTGCGCGGCTTCAATATCGTACATTTCGCGGAAGACGGTGAAGGTCTGCTCATTCAGATCAAGGACCGCGAATGATGCACGAGGATCGGAATCACGAGGTTGTCCGACTGAGCCGGGGTTGCAGATGTAACGTCGCTCGGGATCAAGCGTGATGGGTTTGCCATCTTGCGGGGAATAGGTGACGACCTCGGGGGCGGTAAGTTGTTCATCGGGGTTCAGAGAAGGCGCTTCAAAGACCACCGGCACATGCGTGTGACCGATGAGGCAGATGTGGCGATCCATGCCGCGGAATGAAATGGCGGCCATTTCGGCATCGTGGACGTAATCCATGCGATTCTGTGCGGGATTGTCATGGACGCAGAGGATTTTCTGGCCGACAAGAGCGGTCTTTCGGAGGCGATTGAGCGCGTTGAGGTGAAGCGGACCGAGGGCATCTCGCGTCCAATAGATGGCTTCACGCGCTGCGCCGTTGAATTCGTCGGCGACTACGGGGTCAACGACCGCCTGATCGTGATTGCCTTGCACAATGACCTTGCAGTGCTTGACGACCATGTCAAGACAGGCATCGGGGAACGGGCCGTAGCCAACGATGTCGCCAAGGCAGAGAATCTGGTCGACATTCATTTTCGTAAGACGAGCCATGACGGCCTGCATGGCGTGCATGTTGCCATGGATGTCCGAAATAACGCCGAACCGATTCATCGACCCCCCGCTTTGCTGGTGAGCTGCCGAAGGCCTCTCAAGAGTTCTTGGCGTGCGTTCATGAATCACTCGCTTGCTGCCGAAACGCTTTCGGCCTGAGCTTTGCAGTGTATCAGGGTCCATCGGACGGACTCTTCCGCGAAATTTTCCCTTTTCAGGCTCAGGCAAATCAGTTGACCCAGGTTTGGCAATATTGGTTCCCTGCATACAACGCCCTCCACGCCGTTTCGTTGCAAAAAGAGAAGCATTCCACAGCCGTATCTGACGCCGATCGCCGGGATTTCGCTTCCCCCAGATTGATGATCGGCCAGTTGATGAACCCAGCCGCAATCTACGCGAAGCGACCCAAAAAGCCCTAAAAAACACGCCGGACGGCGAATTCCCAACCATCAAGCATAGGCCAAGCATCACGCGCGGGCTTCGGCCTCTTCCTCAGCCTCTGCGGATGCGGATTTTGCGGTGGTCGTCACAGCTTGTGGGGATTTCGGCGCGGCATCTTTCATCTTCCGTTTGGCGGCGTCCACCTTTGCCTTTTCCGGCGCAATGGTCATGGAGAGACGCTTGCCGAAGAGCTTCGGAGGGACT
>DASZQE010000585.1:0-2766 GCA_035550175.1 Phycisphaerales bacterium
TTGTGCCTCTCCTGCGCGCTGGTACGGTTACTTCATATCGAGGGGGACTCACTACGGAGTTTCCGGCATGCACGTCAACATCACTTCGGGCTCATTCGTCGCGATCACCGCGCTTACCCTCACCTCCTCCGCGCTCGCTTCAATAATTCACGTCCCCGCCGACCAGCCCACCATCCAGGCCGCTATCAACGCCGCTGTCACAAACGACACCATCCTCGTCGCACCCGGCATATACGGCGACCCGCTGAATTTCGGCGGAAAGCCGCTCACCCTCATCAGCGAATCCGGACCCAATGTGACAAGTATTGATCTGCAAGTTGTTAATGCGTCAGGGAATCCTTCTTCGGTGAAACGTGCGATCACTATTCCCGCACCGCTCCCAAGGGTCGCCCCGGGGTCAACAACGACGATTGATGGCTTCAAGATCACAAATGGCTGGGGACCTGCAGACCCGACTGCAATCCTCGGCGGCGGCTTTCATATCACCGGAGGCAACACCGTCATCAGAAACTGCGTAATCACAAACAACCGCGTCGCGGGACAAGGCAGTACTTCACTCTATGGTCGCGGAGGCGGACTGTATGCCGTTAATGCCACTCTGACCATCGATCATTGCGTATTCGATCAGAATCAATCGTGGTCGCTCGAGCGTGATTCAAGCGGTGCCGGTGCATTTGTCGTCGATTCAACGCTCTTGATGTCTTGCACCGTGTTTACGTCAAACAATGTCAACGGCACATCCTGCTGTGGCTCCCCGCCGACAAACAGCCTCGGCGGTGCTTTGCACGTTTCCGGCGGAACTGCCGAAATCGTGAATAGCGTCTTTGCTTACAACACGCTGCATGGTTCCAATTGCTACGGTGGCGCTCTTGCCTGTGAAGGCGCTGGTACAACGCTCAATCTCGTAAATTGCATCATTAACAATAATAAGGCATTTGACGCCTCCGCTCGCGGCGGCGGCATCAGCGCGAGAAACTCCGCTGTATTGAATGTCAGCAACTGTACCATTGCATACAACTCTGGAACCGAGGGATTTCCAAGTGCAATCGGCGGAATCTACAATGCCGCAACCGTTTCGAATTCAATCATTGAACTGAATGCAGGCGTTCAGATCGCACCCGGCGCAACAGTCACGAACAGCTGTGTCCAGGATGGCTACTCCGGCACCGGCAACATCTCCGCCGACCCCCTCTTCATCGACGCCGCCAACGGCAACTTCCGTCTCCAGGACAACTCCCCCTGCCGTGACACCGGCGACCGCTCTCTCCTCCCCTTCGACACACTCGACCTCGACAACGACGGCAACACCACCGAGCTCCTCTCCCTCGATTTCGACCTCAACCGACGGATCGTGAACAACCAGGTCGATATGGGCGCATTCGAATGGCAATCCACCTGCCTCGCGGACATCTCCCCCTCCTCGCCCGGCGTCGCAGGTGATCACACCGTCAACATCAATGACCTCACATCCATCATCCTCGCCTGGGGCACCACCTGCGATCAATGCGTTGAAGACATCACCAACGACGGTCTCATCAATATCGATGACCTCACCGCTGTCATCCTCGCCTGGGGACGCTGTCCTTGATCGCTGATCTCTATCTATCTAAATGAAAAACCCGCATGCGTACGCGGGTTTTTTCCTATTCTGAATTCTGTCTTCCGGCTCCTTCTTCCTCACCAATTCGGCTTGTCAGGATTGTGCAGCATCTCATTGCGGATCAGGTTCCGCAGATTCTGCGTGCTGCTGTCCTTGTCGCCGTTGTCCAGCGCTGTGTCCACCGCGACATACGCCTTCCCGTTGTCGCCCGCCAGGTATTCCAGCGCGCCCAGCATGAACATCGCGTCCGCATCACGCTCGTTCGCATTCGCTCTCTTGCTGAACATTGAAATCGCAGCGCGAACCTTGCCTGTCACGCCGTCATCCGTCGGCACGCGCCGCAAGGCCTCCGGATCATCCCGCAACGCCTCGCGGAACGCCGACACCGCCGCATCCCCATTCCCCATCAGTGCCACGCTCAATCCGTAACCGATGTGCGCAACGCCGTCGCCCGGATACGTCGTCGCAATGTCCGTGAACTGCGCTCGCGCTTCCTCAAGGTTTCCATCGACCAGGCGATCCCACGCCGAATTCAGCGTCGGCACGTTCTGTTGTGCATCCGATGAGCTCGACACGTCGCCGTACAGCCATGCTTCGCTTCCGTCGCCATTGTTGTCATTCGCGCCGAAGGATTCATTCCATCGCGCTTCGTCACTCACTTGGTCGGGATAGAACACGTCGTAGTCTGCGTAATAGTTCGTCGGATACGTGTGGACATACACCGTGTTGCAGTTGTAGTACGGCGTGTACCACCCTGACCAGTACGGGTCATATACATAGTTCACCGTGAATCCGCACCGCCGCCATGATGAATACCAGCCCGGCGAGTATCCGCACCATCGTGTGCCCCAGTACGGATTGCACACCGAGTAATAATGCCTCGGAGCGCACCACGGCCGGCCGTAGTACCACGTGTTGCAGAACGTGAAGTCACTCGCCCCGAACGTGAATCCGAACGTCACGCTCGAACCCCATCCCCACCACACGTCGTTGCATCCCCACGTGTTCCAGTGATTGCGCCGCCACCGCCAGTCATTTCGCCCCCAGTTGTCATGACGCCATCCATCATGATCCCATTGTCCATGTCCGTGCCAATCATCTCGATCAACCGGCGGACCCCAATGGCCGTCATCGTGATTGTCGTGATGATTGTTTCCATGGTTGCC
>DASZQE010000586.1:0-5212 GCA_035550175.1 Phycisphaerales bacterium
GATCTCGAATTGCGCATGTACGCCGGCAACAACTACGCATGGATCGCCAGCCGCTTCGAGAACGCGGTGCAACAGACCTCCGGAGGTCCACCGAATGCTGCGTGTTTCCTTCGCGGCTATTTCGGAGGTCATGAAGAAAACTCCGAACTGCTCGAACAGATCGTCAATCGCATGCAGGTGCTTGATCAGCGCCATCGTCTCACCAGGTACAGCGGCGCGCGCAACGATCTCATGGCCCCCTGGCTCTGGCTTCGTCGCGATTGGTACGATGACAATCCTAACGACTCAATCGATCCGGAAAACTCGCCGACATCCCCGGATTTGCCTGCGTACTACCCATTTGATGGCAACACCGCGTATTCAAATTGGGATCGTCAGTATCTCCGCCGTCTGAAAATCGATCTTCGCAAGTCTGTGCCCGGCACGGCTCAACCCAACACCAAGGGCGCAGATTACAACCATGATGGGGTTGTTGATGCGCAGGATCGCCTGTATCTCCGCGATGTGCTTTTTCGTTGCTTAGTCGATCATTACAACTACGACCCGGCTGACCCGCCGAAGCAGTCATATTTTGGTGATGCAACGAATGCGACCGTGCTGCAGACGACCCAGGACGCAGCGGCCGCGATGGCAGCAAACATCATCGCATATAGTGATAATGACGACGCAAATTCCGCCGTCGAAATTACCGCAAATGACATTCTGCCTGCTACTGCTGGTGTGACAATCGATGATGTCGCACCGGTTGTCGATCCTGTTGCGGCTCCGGCTGGCATCTTTTCGCCCGTTACAACTGAAAGTGATAACCAGTACGCTTTTCTTGGGGTCGAGCCTCAGCCGTTCCTGGTTGAAGCTTTTATTGGGCACGTGTACACCCCCAATGTCGCGCCTGCTCAGGATGCCGAAGGCGATCCCTATTCCAACGCCGGCCATAATGTCATCTTGGATGACACCTCGAAACAGGCGACTGTGCTCGTCATTCAGATCGCTAACCCATTTGAGAAGACGATTGACCTTCGCGAATACGCATTGAAAATCGGAAGTGTGACGGTTCCGCTCAGTTCGCCATCAATCGTTCCTGAATTTGCAGGATCAGATTTCCCTTACCTTCGTCAGGCACGCGACAACGCGCCGACCACCGCGATCTTTTATGCCATTCCGCCGACCTTGGATGCCTCGAATGGCTTTGACACAAAATGGAAAGACTTCCTCGATATCGATACTCAGACTGATCTCGCGCCCTATACATTCGTCGGCAATATGACTGGCGTGAGTGCATTGCTGACCAAACGCGCAATCTACGATGACATCAATTCCGGCCAGCCCATTGAGTTGCTTCGAATGTATCAAGGTGGCGCTGTCCCGGTCGTTGTTGATCGCTTTGATATTGAGCAGCCTGCCAACAACGACTTTGCTGATGCAATCCAGGAATTGGATGACAATAGGCCTGAGCCTATTCCGCCCACACTTCCTGACGCTTCGCCGACAGGTACAACTCCATATCCGGGTATCGATATTGGCTTGCCGGCGTTGGGATACAACCAATGGGTCCAGTACGTTCGCGTGACTCGCGCGTGGGGTGTTGATACGACCTACCCCGCACCGCCGGTGGCCAACCAGTACTTCTATCCTTATCGTGATCGCAATCCTCGATACGTCTTCGGAGATCGGGCGGTCGTCATGGCAGCGCCCTCTGCGATTAATACCGCCGTCGGCGACCCGGATGTGGACGGCCCCTCATATATCGCTGGCGGTCAGCGGTATAAATTCGGTTCTTCTCCCGAAACAGGTGGTCAAAATGGTCTGCCGTGGTTCACGCGCGACTACGTCATGCTCAACGGGGAGCTCGCATCAACCTATTTCACGCAGCAAGTTGCAAACCGATTCGATTTGAAGCCCACGTTTTTCGACCTTCGCTGGGTAGATAATAATCCTGATACAACCGCGACCGATCGCGCGCCGCTTCCGAACAAGGGTTGGTACAGCCAGAGCCCGGGAACGGCTGGTCATGCCGGAAGTGTTGATGACGCAGTCACGAATATTCGTCTGAATTTCCCGATGCAGATGTTGCAGAAGGACAAGGACTTTGATCAGGTTGGTGAACTCGCCAATGTCTGGATGTTTGGCCACAAATTGCAGTTTGGTGGGGGAGCATACCTGGCGACAAAGGAGACCTTCTCCGAATACATGGCTGATCCCAAGCTCACAGGAGATGACCTTTACGCTAACCGTCTTCGCCCCTCACCAAACACCGGTGCTGATGCTGTTGGCCAAGTCATCGGTACGCCGACTAATACCGCGAATCCGGCTGATCCAACCGATGTCGCGCATCTCATTCCGGATCTTCCCGCAGGCCTGCGCGTCTATGACGCATTCGTGTGCGATGGGCGTGGAATGGGTGTCAACAACATCAACAACCCCGTCGCTCAGTTCTATAACGCCAACAACTTTGAGCAGCGCATCACGCCTGGTCTCATCAACATCTGCACAGCTCCGGTTGAGGTGCTTCGCGCTCTGCCGCACTTCTATAGAATGATCTGGAACCGCAACGATGTGGCGCTCAACGACGCCAATCCTCGCACGCTCGTGGCCGAAGCTCTTGTTCAATATCGAGAGAAATTCAATGGTGCCCAGGTCGCAACGACCGTGCCGCCACGGGTCTCGACCGGCTATGAGTACGGTCCCGACTACAGCGCTCGTACGGGAGCCATGGGGATTCAGTCGATCGGCCAACTGCTCGGAATTCGGTCGCCAGCCGCTTTGCAGACAACTGGCCCCAGCGGGTTCACGTGGTTTACCAAGCTGTGGCGTTCGGATGCCGCTTCACTCGATCCGCTGCAGTTGACCAATGCGGGAGTTGTCTCCGGCGGTTCGTATATCAGCACGGATGTTGTTGGTGGAAATAATCGCATCAAGAATGTTTCAAATAACATGATTTCTCATGAGGATCCTGCATTGCTGCCGCTGGATTCCTACACAGTCACAGCAGGTGAGATTGAGCATACGGAAGTTGGCGACGCGGTCTCCGGCGATTCCGAAGAAGCCAATCTCCTCTTCTCCGGAGTTTCCAACCTCATCACCACTCGCAGCGATGTCTTCGTCGTCTACTTCAAGATTCGCAGCTTCCGCGAGGACAATTCCGTCTCGCCGCCCGTCTGGGACGCCACGAAACTCGAAAATATCGTCGAAGACAGCCGTTACGTCATGCTCGTTGATCGCTCCAACGTCAATCATCCCGGCGACAAGCCGAAAATCCTCTACCTCGAAAAACTTCCCAATTGATTCTCAACGCGAGGCTCTTCGCGCTGACATTTGAATATAACCCTGGCCGCGCCCCGTCACGCTCATCCGCAGGGGCGCGGTCGCTTTTTGGACCTGCTCAACCATCGCCGAATGGCCCGATGAATCCCGCGCGGAGCGATGATCCGCGCATTCTCAGAACCGCGATACCGAACATAACCAGTCTTCGGACCATCACAATACGCACTCTCCGCGCATTATCGGCATACGCAACAACCCTCAAGTGAACGCTCACTGACTTCCTGCTGCATCCACGATGAACGCCTCATCACCTCGCGGTCACGAAGGACGCAAGGTGCAGTGTGTATCTGTCGCTGCCTCTGTCTGTGTAGCAAGTGTTCGTGTTCGCGTTTTCTCACGGAGCAGTTTTTCTTCCATTCAGTTGCCCAAGGGAGTGTCACGTGAATCAGGAAATTTTCGTCGAACGTCTTTTTTCCACCCTCATCACCGGCGACCGAACCGCCGCACGCGATCTCGCGCGTGAAGCGATCGATTCCGGCATGTCCGCCGAATGGCTTTCGCATCAGGCCTATTGGCCGGTGATCGACATGGTGAACAATCTGTATCGTGCGGATCAGCTCAGCAACCTCGCGCATCACTATGCGATCCGCGTGCTTCGAAGCCTGATTTCGCAGACCCAGCCGCTTCTGGCCCGCAAGTCCGATCAAAACCGATCCATTCTCATGTTCAGCGGCCACAGCGAAGCCGATGAGCTCGCAGGCCAATTGACGGCCGATCTGGTCGAGGCCGAAGGCTACAACATCACATTCGGCGGCGGAGGCATCGCGTATGACGAAATCCTCGCGGAAGTGGGCGAAAGAAAGCCTGATGTGCTCCTGATGTTCGCGTCTGCGCCTTCAGATGCGCCGATTATCCGGCAATTGATCGACACGATCCGCGAAATCGGCGCGTGCCCGAACATGCAGATCGTCGTCGGCGGCGGCGTGTTCAACCGTGCTGAAGGCCTTGCCGAGGAAATTGGCGCGGATTTGTGGGCCAAGGATCCGGGCGAATTGATCAGTTCGCTCAACAGCGACGCGAATCGGCGCGCAACCGCGACGCAACGAACCGTCGGACGCAAGCGGCCGATGCTGAAATCGGAAGCGGCGTGAGACAATGACCATGTGAAGGACCATTTGAACCCGGTGCGAGCCGGGTTTTTTCATTCGACTTTCCGGGAGGAACCGGGCACAACGGCAAGGAAGTCGCGGCACCTGGTGAATTTGGCAAACAGCAGTTTGTGCCCGGGTTCAGGCATTGCCGATCATCTGTTGTCATCGGAATGTTTCCGGCGGTATAACGGTTCTTTCAGGTTCGATGTGATTTTCAGGCCATTTCCAGGATGCTGGTGAATACATGAAATTGTCGAGAATTGACGGCGTATTTGGCAGGATTTCAAAGGCAGCAGCTCTGATCGCGGGGTTGGCGGCGTGCGGCCTGGCGCGCGCGGCGGACACCGGTCTGGGCGCAGAAAGCGGCGCGGATGGCTGCCTTGAGCATCGCCTGGACCGCGCGGCTGAGCGCGAGTCTGGTGATGCGGGACTCGTGAACACGGACGCGGATGCGGACGCAGTCTTCTTTGATGAAGCGACGGGCAAGAATCTGCGGAACTATCCGCCGGATCGCTTCGTGGATTTTCTGCACATGAAGCTGCAGATGAAGTTCGAGAAACTGGAAGACTGCGCGTTCACCGCGACAGAGACTTTGACCT
Organism: Phycisphaerales bacterium; assembly: GCA_035550175.1. Classification (GTDB taxonomy): domain Bacteria; phylum Planctomycetota; class Phycisphaerae; order Phycisphaerales; family SM1A02; genus DASZQE01. The sequence continues at coordinate 5,012 of DASZQE010000586.1, forward strand.
TCAAGCCGATCGCGATGCCGACGACTTCACTGAAGCTGAATGAAGTCGGATTGAAGATCAAGAACGTGACCTCGGACGAAGGCAAAGTCGAATTCTCAGCGGACGATGATTCACTCACGGTGCGATTTGATCCGCCGCTTTCGATGGACAAGGAGCACTCGCTGACGATTGATTACTCGTGCGATCATCCGGTGGACGGCA
>DASZQE010000587.1:0-3003 GCA_035550175.1 Phycisphaerales bacterium
GATCAAACAGCCATTGTTCATGCCAATTAGATCGGCATTCCTCAACCGCTTGCTTTCAATGGGCCATTGCTGGTTGAGGTTGCTCGCTGATCGACTGGGGTTTTTCCCAGCGATTTGAAGGCGTCGCTCAGGATTTTGTAGGAGGGTTTGCCGCGGAAGCCGTAGCCGAGATCGTTGGGTTCGCCTTTGTAGTAAGGATCCCATGCGTAGGCGAAGAAGCCGAACGCGGGAGAAGCGTTGTTCCGGAATACTTCCTGCCAGGCGCCGAGGAAGGCCTGCCAACCGCGTGCCTGTGCGTTGGGATCGGAGACTGAAGAGGAGTTGGTGATGTAATTCCACGGATGCGCGGTAGCGGTGGGGAGCGTGGGGTAGCCGACCTCGGTGATGATCATGGGTTTATTCTGCTCGCGCGCGAAAGCGACCATTTTTTCCTGCTCGCCACGCCAGTCTTTCACGAGGTCATCCATCGGCGCGTTGGGGTCATCACGGCAGAGTTCGAAATATGAACTTACGCCCATGACATCCATCTGCGGCCAGATGTGAATTTTGAAATAGCGATCCCAGTTGGCGGAGTAGGTGATGGCGCCGTGATACTCGGCGCGAACCTGATCGATGACTTCCTGCCAGCGGTCAAGCTGCGATTCGGTGGAATTGAGTTCCGAGCCGACCGCGAAGAGATCGACGTGGCCGAGCTTCATGATGCTGAGGAAGCGGTCGATCGATTCGTGATAGGAGGTCCACCATGCGTTCCAGTCGGTGGGCTTGATGACGCCGCGCCAATCCTTGGGGCCGGGATTTTCGATGAGGATGGTGGGAATGAGCGCGGTGGCCATGCCATGCTCGTGGGCGCGATTGAGGATTTCGATGAGTTGTTCATCGGTGGCGCATTTTGAAGGGACGTAGCGGATTTCGTTTGAGTCCACGTGGTCCACGAACATGGGTGTGAACACGGAGATTGCGTTCGCGCCCATGTCGTGAATCTGATCGATTGCGGAGAGATAGAGTTGCACATCGGCGATGTGGTGTGCGACGATGGCGACGCCGGTGATTGGCGAGCGAGGATCGGAGGTGGCGGCTTTGATGAAAGGATTGTCTGCGGGCGGCGGTGGGGCGGGCTGAAGCTCGGAAATCGTAGATACCGGAGAGCTGTCGGAATCGGCGGGCGTGGATTTGTCGCCACCGGCAAAAAGGTAGACCGAGACACCCAGTGGCAGCACGGCTGCAACGATAATGAAGAAGACGCGATATGACCGATGCACGAACTGCGGCATGCCCGTATCGTATGCCTGATTCGGCGGCGTGATCAGCCCGTGAAGCGGGCATGGAAGCGCGGGGAGAACTGCAAAATTCGGGGGGCGGAGGAAGGCAGACCGTGGGGACAAGTGAAGTCCGAACTCAGGTGGGGATTCTCTTCACGGCCTTTGAGCCAAGCGGAGACGCCCATGCTGCGCCGGTGATCGCGGAGCTGAAACGGAGGCAGCCGAACCTACAGATTTATGCGTGGGGCGGGCCGAAAATGGAGGCGGCAGGCGCGACGCTGCTGGGACGAACGGCGGATGACGGATCGATGGGGGTTTCGAGCCTGAAGAAAGTGCTGGCCGTTCGCAAAGAGCAGCGGCGCATACGTCAGTGGTCGAAGGAATACCGAGTGCTGGCACACGTGGCGGTGGATTCGCCGGCTGCGAATTTTCCGATCTGCAAGATGATGAAGGATCGCGGCGCGCGGGTTGTACACCTGGTTGCGCCGCAATTGTGGGCGTGGGGGCGGTGGCGGTTGGGCAAGCTGAAACGATGCACGGACCTTGTGTTGTGCCTGCTGCCGTTTGAAGAAAGCTGGTTCGGCGAGCGCGGGGTGCCGGCAAAGTTCATCGGCCATCCGGTGATGAACTCGCATCACAGTGAAGCTGCGCTGAAAGCGATTGACATACAAGCGAAGCAATTGCCGAGCGGCACGCCGAAGGTCGCGATCTTTCCGGGATCACGATCACATGAAGTTCGCGCGAACATCCGGATGCTGGTGGATGCGTACACGGAACTGCAGGGTCGGCATCACGGCATGGGCGGCGTGATCGTGGCGGCAAATCAGGAACTGGCGAAGCTGATCCGCAAGAAGATTCGCGTATTTCCCGGCGGACTGCACATGGTGACGGGGCAGGTGGATGCGGCGATCGCGTGGTGCGATCTGGCTTTGGCGGTGAGCGGAACCGTGACGCTGGATGTGACACGGCAGTTGAAGCCGATGGTGGGTGTGTACAAGACGGGCGTGATTTCGTGGCTGGGGTCCAAGCTGTTGCTGAAGACGGCGTACAAGCTGCTGCCGAACATTGTTGCGGAGCGTGAGATCGTGCCGGAGTTCGTGCCGCACGTGGGAGGCGCGATGCCGATTGTTCGCGCTGCGACACCCATGCTGATTGACAGCAAGAACGCGGCGATGGTGACGGAGGCATTGCGGCGCGTGGCGCTGCGATTTTCGAACAAGAAGCCTGCGGAGGAAGCGGCGACGCTGATTCTTGAACTGATCGGAATGAAGGCGACTCAGGCTGCGGGGAGCAGTGCCGCGCCGAATCCGGCAAAGCCTGCAATGTCCGCGACGAAAGCCAAGGCAACAGAGCAGCGGACTCAGAAATGAGGCACGGGAAAGAGTGCGGCGTGGAGGAGCGCGTTGCCGAGGCGATTGGTAATCGGCAGGGATCGTTTTGAAGGCGCTGCGAGGGGGAGGCCTTTGGTGAGGCAGCGTTCTTCCCAGATACGCAGATCGTGAGAGGCGATTTCATCACTTGCGACAAACATGATGACGAGGAACGCTGCGTGGAGAATCTGCGGGTCGGAAGCGAGCTTTGTGAGGTCCTGAGAAATGCCGGAAAGAAGTTGTGAGGAGTACGAGGCGTTGGGACCTTCGGTGGTGAACTGTGAGACGATTTTCACTTCAAGCCAGAGCGACTCATCGACGGCGACCGCATCGGCGGGTTCAAAGAGGGTCTGGGCGGCATCGGGCTGGACGAG
>DASZQE010000588.1:0-3936 GCA_035550175.1 Phycisphaerales bacterium
GAAGGGATCAAGGTCGAGTCTTCAGCGCCCGCGATTTTCACTGCCAAGGCGGGCGAAAGTCTGAAGGACCAGAAATTTGACTACACCCTGACGAACACGACTTCAAATCTGCTTGAATACAAAGCGGAAATCCTCTGGCCGGAAAACGAGCATCTTGAAGATCGCCCGGTGGTCGTGACTGCGAATGAAAGCACAAGCGCCGTTGCCGGCGAACTCCAGCCCGGTGAATCCAAGGCCATCACCATCGCCCCCAGATCCGAGAACGGCGGACGCGGGTGGCAGTACAAATGGGCCACGGATCTGTACGGCTGGTACACCGGCATGGCCTATCTGCTGCCGATCATCGGCGGATATATCGCGGACCGATTCATCGGCACGCATCGGTCGATGGTGGTCGGCGGACTCATCATCGCGCTCGGCCACATCGTCCTGGCCGCTTCGGGCATCGGTTCGTTGGCGCATTCCACGCTGGGCATGACCGTCTTCGTATTCGGGCTTGTGCTGATCGTGCTTGGAACCGGGCATTTCAAGCCTTGCGTGAGCGTGATGGTCGGTCAGTTGTATCCCCCCGGCGACCCCAGACGCGAAGGCGGATTCTCGATCTTCTACATGGGCATCAATCTCGGCGCATTCATCTGCGCGTTTGTGTGCGGAACGCTCGGCGAAAAAGTCGGTTGGCACTGGGGCTTCGGGTCTGCGGCCGTCGGCATGATTGCCGGGTTGCTCATCTACACGCTCGGCCGTCCGAATTATCTTGCGGGAATCGGGTTGCCGCCTGAAGGCCGCACGAATACGGCGCCCATGTTCGCAATGCTGTCCATTGTGCTCGCGGCTGGCGTGGCCGGTCTGTATCACGTCGGGACACTCGGCTGGCTGAACAGTCGTATCGATGCGTGCTTCGGAAACATCTATTTCGTCGTCGCATTTCTCCTGGCCATTGTCATGCTGGTCGGCTGGTTTGTGGCCGCGCAAAAGCCTGGCGAACGCGGACCTGTGTTTTCAATCTTCGTGTTCATTCTCTTCAACGTCTTGTTCTGGATGGCCTTCGAGCAGGCCGGATCGAGCCTGAACATCTTCGCGGAGGAAAATACGAACCGATACATCTTGGGGCGGGAAATGCCCACCACGTGGTTCCAGTCCGTGAATGCGTTCTGCATCATTATGCTTGCGCCGCTCTTCAACATCATGTGGTCGTGGCTCGGACGGCGAAACATGGACCCGAGCCAGTCCATGAAGATCAGCATGGGTTTGTTCCTCCTTGGTGTGGGATATCTCTTCATGGTCTGGGCGGGTGTCCTGACGAAAGAAGGCGCGAAAGTCGGCAGCTTCTTCCTGCTGGCGACCTATTTCTTCCACACGCTCGGCGAGCTCTGTCTCTCGCCCACCGGTCTGTCCTACGTGACGAAAACCGCTCCGTTGCGCTTCATGAGCCTGCTCATGGGCGTGTGGTTCCTTTCCAGCTTTGTCGCGGGCGTTGCTGGTGGAAAGATGGCAGGCCTCGTTGAAGACCTTGAGAAGGGCCGAACGCAGTTGCCTTGGCATTCGTGGAATCTCGGCGGCAAGGCGGATTTCTTCCTGCTCTTTGTCGTCACGTCATTCGCAGGTGCCGCGGTGATGCTGGTGTTGGTCCCGTTGATGAAACGTGTCGCACCGGAAAAGGCGTAATGAGGATTTTGCGGACTAGCTGACCCTTTTCACAAAGGTCCCCTGCTGCGGATCTTTTTCCACACCGGGGAACTGCAGCACCTGGTTGTGCATGGCCACGTACACACCCGGAGGAAGAATCTGCACAGCCAACAGCGCCTCGGTCAGGTTCTGCAAGGCATCCGTGGTTCGCATGACATACGGCCGCATCGCGCCGGTCAGAACCACCGGCACGCTGGGCACGCCCAGCATGTGCTCAATCACGTTGCCGGTGTTCGCCAGGCGGTCCGTTCCATGCACCACCACCACGCCTTCGTGCATCTCCGCCATGCGCTTCACGGTCACTGCGATCCGCTGGTGGTCGTCCTCCGTCATCTCCAGGCTGTCCTTGTTCATCAGCGGAATGCGATGCACCGTGATCCCGCGCAGCTCAAGCGAGCCCAGCATCACGTCCAGCACGCTGATCTTGTTGTGCATCACGCCCGCCAGTTCATCGTAGGTCTTCTCGATCGTGCCGCCTGTTGAAATCAATGCGATGCGTTTCTTCGCCATAAGTCCTCACATGATGGTCCGAAATCTCAACACGCAGTGTAACTGCGAGATCGGCGCATCACCCTCGCATACACTGTCCCCATGTCCGTCAATGCCCGAATCGCAGAAATCTTCGATGAAATGGCGTCCGTCCTCGAGCTCACCGGCGCCAATCCTTTTCGCATCGGCGCGTTCTCAAAGGTCGCACGCATCGTGCGCGATTATCCCGTCGATCTCGCCACGCTTGCTGACGATCACAAGAAACTGACCGCCATCGACGGCATCGGCGAAGGATCTGCGAAGAAAATCATCGAGTTCGTGCAGACCGGCCGCGTGGCCGAGCATGATGAACTGCTCACCACCATTCCGCCCGGCTTGACGAACCTCCTGAAAATCCCCGGGTTGGGACCCAAGACGATTTATCGCTTCTGGAAAGAAGCGGATGTGACTGATCTGGAAACGCTCAAAGCCAAGCTCGCATCGGGTGAACTCGCCAAGCTTCCGCGCATGGGCGAGAAAACCCTCCAGAACATCAGCAAGTCCATTGAATTCATCGCCACCGCGTCCGAGCGAATGCGTCTGGGCGAAGCCATGCCGATCGCCGAAGACACCATCGCGCTTCTGCAAACCGAATTCGGCGTCACGCAGATCGAATTCGCCGGTTCGCTTCGCCGTGGGTGCGAGACCATCGGCGACATCGACATCCTCGCCGTCGCCGCTGATCCCGCTGCGCTTTACAGGCATTTCCAATCCCTGCCGCAAGTGCAACAGGTGCTGGTCGCAGGCGAATCCAAGTGTTCCGTGCGCTTCAATTCCGGCATTCAGGTCGATCTTCGCATTTTCGAGAAGAACGCATTCGGCGCAGCCCTCATGTACTTCACAGGCTCCAAAGCCCACAACATCGTCCTGCGCGAGCGGGCCATCAAAATGGGTTTTCGCCTCAATGAATACGGCCTGTTCAAGGACGTGCCAGACGACAAATCCGGTAAGCCTATTCATCAGCGCGGCCAAAAGGCTGTTGCGTCAAAGACTGAAGAGGACATCTACACCGCGCTCAAGCTACCCTTCATTCCGCCTGAGCTTCGTGAAGACACCGGCGAATTCAAGCTCACAAAGACTCCGCACCTCATCACGCTCGAAGACATCCGCGCCGAGTTGCACGCCCACACCACCGCGTCCGACGGCCACTGGTCCATCACCCAGCTCGCGCAGGCTGCCGCTGATCGCGGATTCCACACGATCGCGGTCACGGATCATTCCAAGAGTTCCGTGCAGGCCAACGGGCTTTCTCCCGAGCGCCTTCGGGCCCACATCAAGGCCATTCGAAAAGTCGCAAAGCAATTGCCCGGCATCACCATTCTCGCCGGCGCCGAAGTGGACATCCTCACCGATGGCTCGCTCGATTACGACGATGAGCTGCTCGCCGAACTCGATATCGTCGTCGCGTCGCCGCACGCTTCGCTCAAGCAGGAACCCGCGCTCGCCACCAAGCGATTGCTGAAAGCCGTCACGCATCCGCTCGTTCACATTCTCGGCCATCCCACCGGCCGCATCATCAACCGCCGCGAAGGCCTCAATCCCGCGATGAACGAAATCATCGCCGCCGCCAAGGAACACAACACCGCGCTGGAAATCAACGCAAATCATCTTCGCCTTGATCTGCGCGACGCCCACGTGCATGCCGTCGTCGAGGCCGGCGGCCTCATCGCCATCGACACCGATGCGCACGGGCCCGGCGACCTCGATGAACTTCGCTACGGC
>DASZQE010000589.1:0-7508 GCA_035550175.1 Phycisphaerales bacterium
GCCGTTCGTCACCATCCTTGGTGACGGGCCGCTTGCGCTCGTGATGGCGCAATTGATGGTTCGCCAGAATGCGACAGTTCGGGTTGTGGGGCAATCGCCGCGTGCCGTTCACCTGTGCGAGAAGTGGAGAGTCAAGCATCGGCTGCTTGATGATGTGGGTCTTCGTCATGACCAGGATGTTGTGGTGGATTGTCTGGGCACGCCGTCGGGGTTCTCTCGTGTGTTGCAGATGGTTCGTCCTCGAGGCAAGGTGGTGATCAAGCGAGCAAGCCATGTGAAGGATTCATCGGCGGCTGAATCAATCGCGGAAATGCTCCGCAGTGAATTGCAGGTCATCGGATCGTGGTGGGGAGGCATTTCCGATGCTGTCGGTGTGCTCAACAGGCGTGAAGTGGATGTCTCGGAACTCATCGAATCCCGCACGCCGCTTGAAGAGCTTCCGAAGATGATCGATCACATCATGCGCACAGATGCGCTCAAGGTGATTGTGGAAGTGTAGAACGAAGGAATATTGCGAAGATGCGACGGGTTGACGACCGCATCCACAGGCAAGCTGCGTGAACATGCAACATAGGTCCACAACACAGGAACAAAACGAGCAATCAGCGATCGAAGCATCGCGTGAAGTTGCGCCCGGTGCGGACGACACGGAAGGCGCTGCAATCGCGCCGCCGACGATCAAGACCGGGGTCATTCAATCGGGCAAGCTCGCCGGGCTTTCGATGTGGCGGGCCATCTGGGTTCTTGCATTTCCGGTGCTCATGCAGCAACTGTTGTTCGCATGCGTCGGGCTCGTGGACAAAATGCTTGCCGGTCGGTTGCCGCAGGACATGGTGCGGCCGGGGCTTGATGCTGTGGGAGTGGGGTCGTACATGGCGTGGCTGACAGGAATCGCCATGTCCGGTCTCGGGGTGGGCGGGCAGGTGCTGATAGCGCGCGGCATGGGCATGGGGGATCGAAATCTCACGCACACCGCTCTGGGGCGCGCATGCACGCTCAGCATGATCTGGGGTGCGGCAGTCAGCGTAATCATGTTGGCGCTGGTGAAGCCGATTGCGTCCGCCAGCGGCTTGTCCGGCCAGTCCGAGGTGTTTTTCAGTCAGTATGTGTTCTGGATCGCAGTGGCCATGCCGTTTACCGGCCTGATGTCCGTCGGGGAAATGTGCATGTACGGGGCCGGCGAAACGCTCGCGCCGTCGTTGATCGCGATGTGGGTCAACGTCGTCAACATCATCACATCGTGGATGTTTTCCGGCGTCGAAATGAAGTTCGGCGATTTCACGTTGCACAATCCGTTTCATTTCAACATGCACGTATCCGGAATTGCGTTGGGAACGGCGCTGAGCTCGGTCGTCGGCGCGTTGCTCACGTTTCGGAAGCTGCGCCGCGGCATGAAGGATCTTCGCCTCGAGTATTCAAGCCTCGGAGTGGATCGAGACATGATCTGGCGCATCTGCCGCCTGGGCGTTCCGACGTTCTTTGAAGGCATGGCAATGTGGGGCGTGAATCTCTTTGTGCTGATGTTCATCAGTCGCATCGAGCACATTGAAAATGTCGGCTCCGGGCTTCAGGGAGCGCACATCATCGCGGTGCAGTGGGAATCGTTCAGTTTCCTTCCCGGGTTTGCCATCGGCATAGCGGCTGGTGCGCTGGCCGGACAGAATCTCGGCGCCGGCAATGCGCGAGAGGCATCGCGCGCAATTGTGCGATGCTCCATGATTGCATGCATTATCATGGGCTCTCTGGGATTGGTGTTCATCTTCTGCGGCCGCTGGCTGACGCTTTTCGTCAGCAGCGACCCGATTCATCTGCAGCACACGCCGAATCTGCTGCGCATCTGCGGAGCAATTCAGGTTTTCTTCGCGCTCTCGATGGTGGTTCGTCAGGGACTACGCGGAGCGGGTGACACGTTCTGGACATTGGTGATCACATCGTTCTCCAGTTACGGAATTCGCCTGCCCCTGGCGTATGTGCTCGGCGTGACGTTTCAACTTGGATTGGAAGGAATCTGGTACGGCCTGTGCGGTGAATTGGTGATCAGAGGCCTCTTGTTTACGGGACGTTTCGTGCAAGGCGGGTGGAAACGGCTTGCTGTTTGAAAAGTGATTGATTCAAAATCGCGTTCATATGGTTATCGCGCTGTCGTTGAGATTGACTAGGAAGTCCAAGGGGGTGGCTTATCGGTCGGGCGGGTCGTAACTGTCAGGCAAACCTCGTTGTCTGTCTGCCCAGGTTTCCTCATTCGTTTCGATCACAGTCTTGGCCTAAGCCTCCATTTTTTCGATTCTGAGGGTGACTCTCTCTGGCTTCACGGTCAGAGGGAGCCAAGGAGTACGTATTATGCTGACTGATGTCAACGTGAACCGCTTCCGTAATACAACTACAAATCCGTCGCCCGCGCACACTCCATCACGGCGACTGATGAAATCCGGAATCCGGGTGCTGAGCGTGCTCGTGCTGACGGCGGCTGCATTGAATCCCGTGTCCGCGCCATGTGCGTTTGCAGGTACTGAGATTGTCAATCACGTCCGAGATCCGATTGTTGTGGATGTGACTTTTGACCCTCTTGGCGATTGGCTGAAGCCGAATGACGCTCATGCTGATGCGCTCATTGCGCAAGTCGTGGCGACGATGCGCCAGGCTGCAGCGCACAATCCGACTCGCGTGATTGCGCTTCGTCTGACGAATGCTCGCTACGAATTTGACAAACTGACAAGCACGGAAAGAAAGCAGATTAAGGATCTCGCAGGCGACACCGATCCGGCGACGTGGTACACCGAGGCTCTCGCTCGTGTGTTGAAGACGATTCTGACGCAGACCCGTGCAGGTTCCGATCCGCTGATGCTCAGCGTGAGCGGGTTGCCTGTCGATGAAGCCAGGAGTCGTTCCGCAGCTGAAATCGCGAGAATCAATGACACGATGAAGGATGTCATCGCCGACATGCAGGCGATTGTCATCGGACGCACGTTCATGCAGAGCGGCGTGAACAACGAGAAGAACGCGATTCGTTCCTCTCTTCCCAATGCCCTGAAAATGTCGGACGGTCGTCCGGTGTTCTACAAGAGCAATCAGAGCTGGCGGATGGCCGTCAGCCTCGACGGACCTGTGCATGGCACGGAGAGCCACACGCAGATGTCGCAGACATACGCTTCGACCGCGCCTCCGAGTGATCCGATGGCCGCATTGCAGGCAGCTTGGGGACAGACTGATTCGGAATGGGATTTGAACCATGACGGTGTCGTTGACATTGACGACCTGACCATCATGGTGCTGAACTGGAATGATTGGAGCCAGTCTGGATCCGATTCGCAGTCCTCGATGGGTTCGTTTGCGTCAACACCAACCGAATATCAAATCGGTTCAGGTCAGAACCTGCAGCTCAATGTCTCGTCGAATCTGGCTGGAAGCGTGAATGTCGTTTTCCAGGTGTGGTCCGACGCGACTCAGTCCATTGAAGCGCCGTTTGCTGACTATGATCCGCCGTTTGTCTATCCGTCAGCTTCGCTTGATTCCGTCACCCCGGGTGGTGGCGAAGTGCAAGCGTTGATTCGCAATTCAGACAATCAGGTTCAGGAAATCGTGCATTTCGGCACAGTGTTTGTCGCTGCACAGGCGCCGTCTGATCCGCCAAGCAATGGCAATGATTCAGGCAATAGCAATGACGGTGGCACCACGACCCCGCCGACCGACCCGCCTCCGCCTCCTCCATCAGACCCGCCGTCAGGTGGCGGCACCACATCTCCACCGCCGACTGACGGCAGCGTACCGACGAATCCCAACGCGCCTTCGCCGACTCCGGTGATCAAGATGGTGGAAACCACCGGCATGGCTCCGTTCGTGCTGCATGTGCACGGAATCGATTCAAATCTCGGCACAGGATCAATTCTGAATGCCCGCTTTGAATGGGATTTCGGCGACACCACCCAGGACAGTCAGTACAACCAGCTTGTCGGCTGGAATGTCGCACACGTGTACGATCAGCCGGGCACCTATACGGTCACCTTGCGCATTATCAATGAGCAGGGAGGTGTGGCGACAAAGACCGCACAAGTGACCGTGACCGCTGCCCAGCGTCAGTACATTTACGTTTCGCCGACAGGCAATGACAGCGCAAACGGCGCCACGCAGACCACCCCGGTCCGCACGGCCGCACGCGCCATGCAGCTTGTTGCGGATAACAGCACGGTGCTCTTCAAGCGTGCTGCAACGTATGACATCACGGGCACCATGAACATCGGCACGCACAAGAACGTGGTGATCGGCGCATGGGGCAACGGCGCGTTGCCCGTGATCAACTGGACGCCCAACTCTCAGTATTCAACGATGCTGAACATGGATGACCAGGCTCGTGACATCACGATTGAAGACATTGACTTCGATACGCCGTTTACAGCGAACAAGTATGTCGCCATGGCGATCACGCCTGCCGGCACCAACATCCTTGTTCGCCGTTGCTACTTTGATGACATCAGCTATGCGATGAACGCCCAGGCCTCTCCGACAGGCTTGCTTGCGCTCAATAACAACGCCGATGTCATCGGTGCGTACTTCTGCTGGGTGCAGGGCTCCGACGTCGTGCTGCTCGGCAATACCGTCGCAGGCAGCGTGGAAGAGCACAACATTCGCCTCGGCGGCGCTGATCGTGTGTACATCGCGTACAACGATCTCACCAACACGGTGAAGACCTCGATCTGGTCGATGCTCGGCAAGTATTGCTACATCGCCAACAACAAGATGCGCAAGGGTCGCGTGGTCTGGGGTCCGAACTATGCTCTTGGTTCGTCGTCAGAACGCTTCCAGTACTACGTTGCCGAGAACAATGAAATCTTCGATGAAGGCGTCATTGTGTACTGCGGCGCGGAAAAGGGCGTGTTCCGCAACAACGTCGTGCATGCTGATGACCGTGAAGCGTTCTCCATCTGGGGTTACTACTCTCCGATGGATCGCACCGTCACCGACGTGGCGCTGTACAACAACACCGCGATCAACAATTCCAGCTCATATGGCCGGTTCATGAAGCTCGGCGCCGGCGCCGTGCGCATCAGTGTCGCGAACAACATGTACGTTGCTCCGAACATGAACGCGCAGAATGGTTCAGTCAATGTGTATGACGAGGACAACACGCTCGGCACCAACACGTTCAAGAACGACTTGTGGGCGATTCCCGCCAACGGAACCAGCTACCACATCCTGAACGGCGGCGGGTTGTCGCAATCCACCTGGGCGTCCTTCAGCCAGGTGACCAACGACCACTACTATGACTTCGGCAACAACTCGATTGACAGCGCGTTCCAGCCGCAGTTCACGGCTGAGTACGGACAGGCTCTGCCGGGCGTCATGGTCGATTTCCGTGGCCACGCACGTCCGCTGACCGGGACCGTGACCTGCGGTGCGGTTGAAATGAATTGACGCAGAATCTGCTTCCCCCTTGATTCCAGGCACCCGCGACACCAGTCGCGGGTGCTTTTCATTGTGGAGCGATAACGAGCCGATTCGCTCGGTCATTTCTCAAGACATCAAAAACCAGGCCAAACGCATTTGACCCCATCGACCGATATATGATGGACGTCCTTCAAATCACAATGGCCAATCAAACCCGACCAATATCCGTATCTTCTTCGCAGGCAAAGGGCTACGAATCAAGCGATGCCCCGACATCCGTCATGGATCGCCGGGACGGTGCTTCTGTCAAACACGCGAATTCCGCTACGGATGACGATGCGTTCAAGGACGCCCCCGAGCTGGTCATCCGACCTCGCAAAGGCTGGATCGCGGTCGATTGGAAAGAGCTCCTTCACTATCGAGAGTTGCTCTTCTTCCTGGTCTGGCGTGATGTCAAGGTGCGATACAAGCAGACGGTCTTCGGCGTCGCCTGGGCGATTCTGCCGCCGGTGTTCACGATGCTCGTGTTCTCCATGATCTTCTCAAATGTTCCCGCACTCAATCCAGCCAATGTTCCGTATGCCATTTACTCGTACGCAGCGCTTCTGCCCTTCAATTTTTTCTCAATGGGTGTGAGCCAGGCGGGTCAGAGTCTCATCAGTCAGCAGCAGTTGCTCACGAAAGTGTATTTCCCGCGTTTGTTCGTGCCGCTCGCCAACGTCGGGAGCGGTCTCATCGATCTCAGTGTCTCGTTCTGTGTGTTCGCGGTCATCATGGCAATCTGCAAGACCGTTCCGTCCTGGCAGATTGTGTTCCTTCCGGCATTTGTCTTTGCCACGGCTCTTGCGACAGCCGGGTTGGGGCTGTCTCTCGCTTCGCTCACCGTTTCGTATCGTGACTTCCGGTACGTCTTGCCGTTCATGGAGCGTGCGTTCCTCGTCATCAGTCCGGTCATCTGGCCGCTCGAATCCGTGACCAACCCCACCAGTCGAATCCTTCTGTCGCTGAATCCCATGACCGGCATCATTGATGCGTTCCGTTCGTGCATTTACGGCAAGCCGTGGAATGCCGATTCCGTGGCCATATCCTGCACGATGGCCGTGCTGCTCTTCCTCTTCGGAATGTTCTACTTCCGCCGAACGGAACGCCGTTTCGCGGACATCGCCTGATAGTGTTTGCCCCCTTGATGCTTCAACCATGACCGCACCCGCCATCATCATCGACCACATCAGCAAGGCCTACCGCATCGGTCTTGCCGAAGAGTCCTATCCGACTTTTCGTGACGCTATCGTCAAGACGCTTACCGCGCCGATTCGTCGATTCAGGGAACTGCGTGAGAAAGGCACCGAGCAGGACACGTTCTGGGCTCTCAATGACGTCTCGTTTGAGGTTGCACGCGGTGAAGTCGTGGGCATCATTGGCCGCAACGGTGCAGGCAAAAGTACGCTTCTCAAGATTCTCAGTCGGATCACTGAGCCAACGCTGGGCTCAGCGCGCCTGCGGGGTCGCGTCGCATCGCTCCTTGAAGTTGGCACAGGATTTCATCCCGAACTGACTGGCCGCGAGAACATCTATCTCAACGGCGGCATACTCGGCATGCGCAAAGCTGAGATTCGCCGGAAATTTGATGCCATCGTCTCTTTTTCAGAAGTCGAGAAATTTCTCGATACGCCCGTCAAGCGGTACTCATCCGGCATGTACGTGCGGTTGGCCTTTGCGGTCGCGGCCCACCTTGAACCGGAAATCCTCATCATCGATGAAGTGCTTGCGGTCGGCGATGCCCAGTTTCAGCGCAAGTGCCTCGGCAAGATGCAGGAAGCCGCGCGCGGCGAAGGTCGCACCGTGCTTTTCGTCAGTCACAACATGCCCGCTGTGCGTTCGCTCTGTCACAGTTGCGTGCTGCTTGAAGGCGGTCGCGTGACGCTTCGCGGATCTTCCGATGAATGTGTCCAGCGGTACCTCACCGCCGGCATGGGCGATGACCTCAAGCACACCGTCACGTTCAACGCCTCCAGCCGGAAGCTCCGCATGGATTCCATCACCGCGCTTACGGGTGGTGTGCCGTCTGCATATCTGCACATGGGCGATGATCTGGACTTTGAAATTCGCTTCAGCACCGATTTTCC
>DASZQE010000590.1:0-3100 GCA_035550175.1 Phycisphaerales bacterium
AATCCTCAATCGAAAACGGCAGCGGGTCTCCACCGCCATAGGCGGACCCTCCCAGCCACGCAGTCACCGCGAGTGCCAATACGCCCCTTGACCATCCGTTCGCCATTTCGTCACTTCCTGCCCGGATCGCCGTCGAGGTCCGTCAGGCTCGCGCGCGATCGCCTCGCGGCCCGTCAGCCTCCCGCCTCGCAACGCTCGCACCACCCGGCCTGGTCGTTCAGCGGCCGCCCCACGATTCCTCGCCCGGACAATTGAGAATCAACTATGCGGGATGTCCTGCTCTTTGCAACCACTTCGTAGCAACAAAATGTTCAACCTTAATATCAAACGTCTGTGGGTCTATGGAGCCCTGCGGCCCCACTTATTCAGTGCAGGCACGTCCCCCCGTGCTTTTTTGCCGATTCCCTGCGTTTCAATAGCTTCTGCACGCCTCCTTCACGCCCCGGCCTTCTGCGTTGACCACCATGTACCGCAGCGCATCACAGCAGTGGTCCGGACCGTCCTTCACCGGCGAGCTTTCCTGGTCGTCATGTGCGTCATAGTGATACGCCAGCATCGCTTGAATCAATTGATCGCATCGCTCGTGAACACGCAGCCCGATTTGTCCGTCCGCTCGTTTCAACCTTCGCCGAATCGACCCGATTCCCGCGTCAATGCTCTGGCTGTTTGTCCGAATGTTGAATCCTGCATTCTTCCACAGGCTGATTGTGGAAACGCCCGTGTGTTCATTCCGGCTGTGCCCCGCCGGATCAGCTCCGACCCGCACTTCGCCTGCACGCGCTTTCCATGTCTTGATCAACTCATGAGCCTGAACAATGAATTCCTCGCTGCGGACGCCGGTTCGGATCAGCTCATCCACCACCTCAATGACATCCGCTTCCACGTCCCACCGCGCAAGCAGAAACACCGTCGGATTCCGAAAGCCGAAATCAAGCCCGCCCAGCCACACCGGTTTCGTCTCAGCGCCATGCTCAAGCAGCAGCTTCTTTCTTCGCTTCGGACTGTCTTCGCTCATCGGCAGGACAACAGCGGTTTCAGCGCCTGAATTCACCCGCACAACGTGAATCTCCTGCTCAAACTCCGGATACACGCAATCCGTTCTGCTCGGCTGTTGGCACAGCATTTCCGCTTTCCACGTCGCCTCGCTCACGCGCGCCTTCTGCTGCATGGCATCACTCACCCGAAGAAACCCGCTCATCGTCTTCGCGCTGCCTCCGCACTCCTGCCAAAGGATGCACCCCTCGCACGCTCGTGCCGGATCGCATGTCGCCAGCACATCCATCAGGTTCCACTTCACCAGCACACGCTTGCCGTCAGCAGCCTCTCGCACCAGTCGATTCATCAGGCCGCCCGGTCGGTGCATCGTCGAAAGCGCCTCCACCGACGCCTGCACGTCTACATGTCCGCACATTCCGCTCCGAGTCGTCAATTGCGCCGCTTCCCATACCTCCGGCTCGAACAGGTCCACTTCATCGCACCTCAGCTTGTGAACCCGCTGCCCGCGAATCGCACACTGGCTCTGGCTCAGCACCTCCACCCGCGACCCGTTCTTCAACTCCACGTGTCTGCCCGTCAGTTGGCCCGCGATCAGATCGGAAAACACGTCTGTCTCCAGCATCTGCGACAGATACCGGTACATCTTTCCGCTTTGCTCAAAGCTGCCCGCAAGAATCCGCACCTCAATGCCCGGCTTGAACAGCAGATCCAGCAGCGTCGCCACCGCGCCCATCTGCGTCTTACCGCCTCCGCGATTCGCCCACACTACGCAGTCCGCAGGGGCCCCTGCCTCACGCTCCTCAAAAAAACTGTGACGCAGGTACGCAAACGGTGTGCTGCCCGAGGCGCCCTCTCGCTTGTCTCTCGGAACGTCAAACCCCAGCACAAATTTCACATATGCGTGAAGCTGGTTCGCCGACTTCGGTTCGACCAATCGCAATGCACGTTGCGCCGCAATCATGTTGTGGCGACGGGCATCCCGCACCGGAAGATGTAGCTCCATCGAATCGACTCCCCTTGTGGTCTGGAAACGGTGAAATGAAGAAGCAACAGTCGAAAATGCTCAATCCGCCCCTTGGCTCGATTGTGCTCCGAGTGTTTCCAGCATGTTGCGCAGCAGCCGATCGTCCGGCTCGCTCCCGCTCCACGCGCCCTCACTTTGCGGCCATGCATCGTTCGAACTTTCACCGCGAGGTTCGTCTCGTCCGAATCCGCCTAGATTGATCTTCAACAGGTCCACGCACGCTCGCCGCGACAATTCCGTCGCATCCTTCGCACTCGCGATCGTGATCAGTTGCACCGCAGCATTCGCGCGATACTTGGACAGCAGCATTTGCGCTCGCATGTCAGCCAGGTGAACCAGCCCGCGCATCAACGCGACCGTCCGTTCCTGGCTCGCCCAGGACGCAAGCTCCGCCAACGGCAGCGAAAGTTGCCGCGCCAGTTCGCCCGGCGAAGCGTCCGCCTCAACAATCTTGTCCACCAGCAGGTCGGACAATGCTTTGCTGTTTCGCCTCGGTCGGTACTTTCCGCGCGTTCCTGTTCCCCCCGATCCGCTTGCGTGTCCGCCAGCCGCAATCGCATCGGTAGATGTTGAAGATTCCTCACTGATTGTGCGCTTCATCGAACAAATCCTCCCCGGAAACTCGTTCCTGCCGACTTGATCCTCGCTATCGCAACGTCATCAAACTCCCATCCACAAAGCACTTCCGTGCATTCGCGCACCCCCTTTCACCAGCTTTGCCGAAACCCCGTTTTTCGCCGCAGGTTCGGCCATGATCCTCTTGATTCCCCCCTAAATTGAGGTACACTAACTACGTCGAAACTTTCATTTGCCCCCCCCTCAAAGCCCCGGGCGAGCTTTTCAGTTCCCCGGGGCTCTTTTTTCGCGCAGATTTTTCCTGCACGCCCCGCCCTCTCCGGCCCCCCGCAATTCGGATCAACCCTCATCAAGGGCAAGCAGCCTCACCAGCGCTTCGCTGCGATCCCGCGCAATATCTTTCAGGTGTTGCAACAGCCGCTTCTTCTGCATGGGTGCGAGGAAGAATGTCACCGCCTCTGGCAGCATCGAAATGTCTCCGCTGGCCATCGGTGCCGGCGGAGA
>DASZQE010000591.1:0-2013 GCA_035550175.1 Phycisphaerales bacterium
TCACACGATTTGACCGTTAGATCCTGAATCGCGCTGACATCCAGCTTCAGCAGTCTCATCAGTTTTAAGCCGCCCAGACGGCGGCCCAGATTCTTGAGCGACCAATCGGCGTACGGGCTTCCGCGGTGCGGAGTGGAAATCGTCACCAACGCCGCGACGCGGTGAGCCATATCCAGGTGCGTGATCATGTACCGCGCATCGAGGCCACCCATGGAATGGGCGACGATGACGACGGGTTCCTCGATCAGCAGCTTTTCGCAGCGGTCGAGGATCGTCTGCTTGAGCTGGTTGGCCCGCATTTCGATCGAGCCGGTGGGATGGACCTGGGAGACGATCAGTGGATGGCCCCGCAGGCGCAGGGCCCGGTCGATCTTGTGAAAGTACGACAGCTTGAAATCGCCCACGCCAAGCCGGGAAAAGCCGAATAATCCGTGCTGGAGAACAATGGGGGTCATACGAAGCGGTCCCTTATGAGCGTACGCTACTAGTGCGCCGAGATTTCATCAACCGGCGATTGATTGCGTCCCACCCGTCGCGCAGGGTGGGTGGGATGTCCGTTGG
Source organism: Phycisphaerales bacterium (assembly GCA_035550175.1). Taxonomy (GTDB): domain Bacteria; phylum Planctomycetota; class Phycisphaerae; order Phycisphaerales; family SM1A02; genus DASZQE01. The sequence continues at coordinate 562 of DASZQE010000591.1, forward strand.
ATCTTGAGTGAATGCGCGACGATTCAATCCGCGCGACGAAATGCGATACGGCACTGGCGAACTCCGCTGGGCGATCGCCAAGCCAGTCATGGCAGCCGCTGGGGCAGACGTAGATTTCACTGTCGAGAAGATGTTCTGCCGCAAGTTTTGCGCAGCGGAGCGGGATCGCATGATCGTGCGCGCCCCACGCCAGCAGCGTCGGGACGCGCACCTGCGACGCATATTTGCGCAGGTCGGATTTGGTGCAGATCCAGATCTGGTGGAAGAAGTTGCGGAAGTGCCGGCACGCGTTATACGCGACATCGACGGCGGCGATCATGCTGAAATCGGGTTCGAAGGGGATATCGATTGCGCGCCCGATGGCGATCCGCCAGAAGCTGAAGCGCGGATCGAAGCCGACGGATGCGCACAGAACCAGCGCGCCAATCTTCTCCGGCGCGACTGCCGCCGCGCACAGCGCCGCGCCGGCCGAGTCGGAGTGTCCAATCAGGATTGGATAATCCAGGTCCAGCCGCTGAAGAAGCTTGTCGATCCAGATGCCGTAATCATGAAAATCCCAAGTCTTGAACAGCCGCGATCCCCCACCGCTGCCGGGCATTTCGACGGACGTCACGCGGAACCCGCGCCGCGCCAGCGCCACGATCGTCCGGCGGTAAGAGCGAGTGCGAACGAGCATGCTCGGAAGGAACAGGATATCGCGTCCGCTCCCCACCTGGGCCAGCAGACATTCCAACCCACCAACGTGCAGGCGATATTCGTGAATCTGCGGTGCGGGCATAAGCAATCCGGTGCAACAACCCGCAACGGATGCAAATTCCACGCCCGCGAAAATCGGCGCTCAATCAGACGCGGGGCCCTGGTGCCGCTCGACAAACTCGATCACCTGCCCCACGGTTCTGAATTCCTTGAGATTCTCATCCGGAACTGAGATTTCAAATTCATCCTCGACGTCCATCGCAAATTCGACCTCCTGGAGGGAGTCAAATTCCAGGTCGTTCACGAAATGGTGTTCAGGCGTGATCTGCTCGCGCGGGACCGAACTGTGTTCGGCCGCAAGATCGATCACACGATCAGCAATCTTTGTGTTCATGATTGTTCCTTTTGTGAGATGCGTTGAGCAGGTTGCGGACGGTTTCGACGGTGAGATTCGAAGACCCTCCCTGAGCGGCCACCCCCAGCAGCAGATCCTGCGGCTCGACGAGTTTTCGTCCCGCAGTGGACGCTTCACTCATTGCTTGGCGCAGGACCCGACGCATGCTGGGCTTGCGGGTCTTTGTGCGTGCGCCGCTGTTTGGCTCAGGATCAGCCTCCAACTGCGCGCGAAGCGTATCGCTGCTGATCCCCAGCTTCTCCAGCACCTTCTCCAACCCGCCTTGCGCCATCGCGAGAAGCAAATGCTCATGCCCCAGATGCCGGTGCCCATAGCGGCGTGCTTCGGAATATGCGTTGCGG
>DASZQE010000592.1:0-5391 GCA_035550175.1 Phycisphaerales bacterium
ACGCAACCGAGGGCGTGCGGTTTCCCTGCAAGCAGTGCGGCGCAAATCTCGAGTACGAGCCAGGCACGAAGGAAATGGTGTGCCAGTACTGCGGCGCACTGAACGAGATTCCCGAATCCGCGGAACTGGTGCGAGAGCAGGATTTTCGCTCCGCAGTCGCAGTGCTGGAGGAAAACACGGATCATCACGAACGCCGGGTGTTCAAGTGCGATGCGTGTGCCGCGGAGATTGACGCACCGCCGTCCGTGACCGCGATGGATTGCCCCTACTGCGGGTTTCACTTGAACATCACGCTGCTGACGAAAATGCAGATCAAGCCGCAGGCCGTGCTGCCTTTCGCGCTCAAGGGCGATCAGGCGCGAGATTCATTCGGGCAATGGCTTCGCAGATTGTGGTTCGCGCCCAACAAGTTGAAGGACTACGCACGCAACGATCAGAAGCTCACCGGCATGTATGTGCCTTACTGGACCTACGACAGCAAATCGACCTGCTCGTACACCGGCAAGCGCGGTGATGATTACTGGGTCACCGTCGGCTACGGAAAAAACGTTCGGCGTGAACGGCGAACCCGGTGGACTTTCGCAAGCGGGACGGTTTACAACACCTTTGATGATGTGCTCGTGCTGGCAAGCAAATCGCTTCCTCCGAAACTGGCCCGTGAGCTGGAACCCTGGGATCTGCCGCGTGTCGAGCCGTACCAGCCTGAATACGTTGCCGGCTTTCTCTGTGAGAGCTATCAGATCGGACTTGCTGAGGGGTTCGGCCAGGCTGAGCAGATCATGGAAGAGCGCATCCGCGAAACCATCTGTGCGGACATCGGCGGCGATCACCAGCAGATTGACAGCATGCAGCCCGTCTTTCGCGACATCACCTTCAAGCACATTCTTCTGCCGATTTGGATCAGCGCATATCGCTATCGCGACAAGGTCTACCGTTTTCTGGTGAACGCTCGCACCGGCGAAGTGCAGGGCGAACGCCCGTGGAGCGCATGGAAGATCGCCTTTGCGTCTTTGGCGGCGGTTATTGTTGCGATCATCATCATCCTGATCGCCAGTCGTAATTGACGATTTGACCCGCAAAACACGGATACACTGATGGCATGACAATGACGACACACGAGCGCGGAATGGACGTATTTGAGCAGCGGGCAGGCTCAACGCTGGATCAGTTGAAGGCCGGCGGACAGTTGAAAGCCCTGCAAATGATCGAAGGACCGATGGACGCCACTGTGACGTTGCGCGGGTACGGCGAAGTGGCGTGCTTCTGCAGCAACAATTACCTCGGACTTGCCAATCATCCTGACGTCGTGCAGGCGGGAATTGAAGGCATCAAGAAATACGGCGCGGGAACCGCCAGCGTGCGCTTCATCTGCGGAACATTCGAGCCGCATGAGCACATCGAACACACCATTGCGAAATTTCTCGGCGTTGAAGCTGCATACACCTTTGTGAGCTGTTGGAACGCGAATGAAGCCATCTTCGCCACACTGTGCGAAACCGGCGACATGATCATCAGCGATGAACTCAACCACGCTTCGATCATCGACGGCATTCGTCTCGCCACCGTCATCAAAAAGGGCGTGCTGAAAGGCGTCTACAAGCACAGCGACATGAATTCGCTTCGTGATGCTCTGGCCAAAGCCCGCAAGGATTCTGCAGTCACCGGCGTCATCTGGGTCGTCACCGACGGCGTGTTCAGCATGGAAGGCGATCTCGGCAAACTTCCTGAAATCCGCTCGCTCTGCGATGAATTCGGCGCAGTGCTTGTGGTGGATGACAGCCACGGCACCGGCGTCATGGGCACGACCGGGCGCGGAACCCACGAATACTTCAACATGCCCGGCAACCAGGTCGATTTTTTCACGGGCACGCTCGGCAAGGCGCTGGGCGGCGCGGCGGGCGGATACATCGCCGGCTCGCGCAAAGGCATTGAGATGATCATTCAGCGCGGTCGGCCGACGCTGTTTTCAAACGCGCTGCCCGTCACCGTGGCCTGCAGCGCAAACAAAGCGATCGAAATCCTCATGCGCGAACCGCAGCGAGTGGAAAAGCTTCGCCAGAACGTCGCACACGCGCGCAAGGGTATTCGCGAAGCGGGATTTGAAGTGCTGGAAAGCCCGACCGCGATCTGCCCCATCATCGTGCATGACACCGCCAAGGCGATCGCCATGAGCAGGAAACTGCTTGAGATGGGTGTGTACGTGATCGGCTTCGGCTACCCCGTCGTGCCCGAAGGCCACGCGCGTCTCCGCGTGCAGATTTCCGCAGGACATGAGAAAAAGCATATTGATCAATTGACGGGGGCGTTGAGGAAGTTGCAACAGACATAACGCTTTGACCTGCCTAGGTCTGTGGTTTGTCGAAAGCACTCGATTTGGTCACATGGGTACGATTCTTTGTCTCTATCCATCCATTCAAATAGTGATCCAGAATGCTCGCAGCGTTTCGAAACGCATCAATTGCTTCAAGATAGATCGACTCAGGCATATGCAGGGGATCGCCTCGACCAATTCGAATATCAACTGCTCGATCTTGATCTGATGGGTTTGCGCTTACCGCAAACAGAAAGTGAGTTTTTGAGAGGTGAACATAATCACAGGTTCGGTTGTACACCGTCTCAATCCATGGAAAGTCTTTTGAAAGTTGATTGACAAGATGTCTATCTGAGAGATGTTTGCCATCCCGATCTTTGATCTTGCTGACTGGGGTACCATCGAGTACCACTGATGCCGCAAAACTGTGTGGATTCTGAACTTGCCAAGCTGCAAAGAAGCGGAGCGATGTGTCCAGCTGCAAGCGAAGGATCGCGCCAGCGCAGATGAAATTTCGCTCTCGGATCATCCGATCAAAGCCGCTCGTCAAATTGATCATTCTGTTCAAAGCTGATATCGCAAGAAGGTCCAGGGGGAACACTGTGCCTTCGGCAGCCAATAGAAGCCTTGACGTCAGCTCTTCGTATCCATTCAAGTCGTTTTCAAGTGCCTGAAGTGCCGACAATACATTGTTCGTGAGAAGATTGGTATCCATTGTGGCTTGTTGGTCGCATTACCGCGCCGCGTGAACCGCATTGACGATCTGCTTTACCCGATCGGGGCAAGGGGGGTTGGACCACAACCCATCGCGCTTGTACCACGAGCCCACGATCAGCGCATCCGCATACGCGAACAGGTCTTTCACGCTGTCCGGGTCAACGCCCGAGCCGACCACCAGCGGAAGCGAGGATGCCACGCGCGCAGTCCCCAGATCGCTCACCTTGATCGCCTGTCCGGTCGCCAGGCCCGTAATCACAATTCCATCCGCACCGAAGAATTCCGCAGCCTTCGCGGTATGTGAAATATCCAGGTCTGCCGTGATCGCGTGCGAGGAATGCTTCTTCTTGATGTCCGCGAGAATCTTCACATGCTCCGCGTTGATCGTCTTGCGATACCGCAGCAGCGGGCCTGCATCCGCTTGATGCATGATGCCTTCATCCGCAACCGATGCGAACACAAATCCCTCCGCGCGGATGTACTGAAAATCCGCAGCATGCGCCACCGCAAGCGCCGCGTGATTCGCCCCCGCCAGTACCTGCAGGCCCAGCGGAACCTTCACCGCCCTGCGGACTGCACAGGCGATGATCGTCATCGCCGCAATGATCTCCGGCCCCACATCGCGCATCAGGTACGGCGCATCGTGCATATTCTCGATCATCACGGAATCGAAGCCGGAATCGGCCAGCAGCTTGGCTTCATCCACCGCCGCCTGAACGATCTTCGCCATCGGCATCGAATGCTTCGGCGTGCCCGGCAACGCTGCAACGTGAACCATGCCCGCAAGGGCCTTGTCCCGGCCGAAGATGACGGCAGTGGGGGAGATCACGAAGATAGTCTAGCAGCGCGGCAAGGCGGAAGTCTGTGAAGTTTGGCGCGCAGAGTGAGCAATGACTAAGCGGACGCCCGCACCGGCAACCGCCACGCAGCTCCGCATTCCGGGCACACCGTGCAGCCGTCGGGTTCCGACTGCAGGCCTGTCAAACTGTACGTGCAGCTTGGACACAAGCCCTCATCCAAGAGTGTTCGAAGAATCCGATTTCTCCCGTATGCAAAGTCGGAAATCAGCCGCACCCATATGAGCCATGCGACCAGGAACATGCTGACGCCGTAAATCAGCAATGCTCGCCAGTCTAGATTCGTTTGAAAGATGCTCATCACAAACACGGCCATGACCATCGCGGCCATAACGAGTGCAACGATCGCGATCACTATCAATCGAGCACGGGAAAATTTGAGTATGCGAATCGTAGGTTGTGTGCGATTGCAAATGCGGCGAAATTGATCCTCGGAAATGCTCGAACGAATCTTCATCAACTCTGCTCGATCTGGATTCCAGATTGAGACCGTTCGGCCTCTGGAATCTCGGCTCACCGGAAACCAGAATTTCGCCCATGACATTGAAGATTTACCCGATGCCGCGTTCCATTCCCAGCAGCGTGAACAGTTCCATCCTGCTCGAAGGATTCTTCAGAAAACATCCATGCAGCTTGCTCGTCGTCGTCCAGCTTCCCGGCTTCTTCACGCCTCGATAGCACATGCAGAAATGCTGGCATTGCAGAATCACCGCCACCCCCTGCGGATTCAGGTGCGTGTTGATCGCGTCCGCAATCTGCGCGGTGAGTTTTTCCTGCACCTGCAACCGTTTCGCATACGCATCAACCACTCGCGCGATCTTTGACAAGCCGACGACTTTTCCGTCCGGGATGTATCCCACGTGCGCCCGGCCCACGAACGGCACCATGTGATGCTCGCAGTGTGAGTGCAACTCAATGTCCGTGATCAGCACCAGTTCGTTGTAGCCTCCAACCTCGGAAAACGTCCGCGAAAGGAACTCCGCGGGATCTTCCGAATATCCCCGGAAGTGATCCATCATCGCGCCGATGACGCGCTTGGGCGTGTCTTTCAAACCTTCGCGGTTCGGATCCTCGCCGATGTACTTCAGCAACCCGCGCACGTGTTCCATCGCCTGTGCGTCTCGCGCTGAGGGTGTGTCAGACTTCGGCGATTCGCCATCCATCTCGATCTGCGGAATGTCACGGGCGGAGACGACTTTTGGCATTGTGAAAATGTCCTGAATGACGCTGAGGTTGGTGCCGTCAAACGGCGACGGAAACCATCATAGGCGACGCAAATACCGCCGAGAAAGCATGAAATCAGCGATGCCCATTGAAAATCAAAGCCATTTCTTCCACCACATCAGGTTCTGGTGCAGCCGATGCAGCCGTAAATCCGGTGGCCCCGTCCGCGAAAGCCCGTGACTCGTGGATCGCGGGTATCGCACGAATCTGCACGGCACATTGTTGAGCTTCAGGCACATGAAAAGCTGCTCAGCCTGCTCCACGTTGCATCGGAGATCGCCT
>DASZQE010000593.1:0-2290 GCA_035550175.1 Phycisphaerales bacterium
GAAGGAGATGATGTACGCGATTGACGGCGCAGCGACAACGCAGGCGACTGCGAAGTTGAGCTCGCGCTTGGAAACATCCGGGGCCCGATCAAAGAGCTTGCGAACGATGTTTCCCATGGCGCCGGCTTCGACGGCTGCGAGCATGAACGGCAGGCAGCAAAATGCGAGCAATTCACGCGCGTACGAAACGCGCAGCATGGGTGGAAGCGTTCGAGGGTGGAACAAAGCGACTTCCCGAACAACAAATCTCAGCGGGAATTCAAGGAGCTTCCGCATGGGTGGCCACTTTGGATCACGTCGGAGTCAAGAGGCGCGTGAAGAATAGCGGAATGAAAAAAACACCCCCGACATCAGGCCGGGGGTGCGGATCAATTCAATGTGCCGACGGGGAGTGATCAGCGCGGGAGGCCGTTGTTGACGATCGGATACGGACTCAACCGCATCGGCGAATCGATATAGAAGGTTCGCATGATGTCGTCATTCATTTCGCGGAAGTCCATGTTTGCGGTGACATGGAAAATGCGATCCCGATCTACAGGGCGAGAAGCCACGCCGGAGAGTTCCGGAGTGAGATTGTTGCGGATCGAGTGGTAAGACGCATTGTCATTGCAGCCGGTGGCGACGAAGGCGACGGCGGCGAATCCGAGCATAGCGAGAATCTTCATGGTTCAACCTCAAATGGAAGGAGTGAGTCAAGAAGGGCGTAACAGAGGAAGGGTAGCGGGACGACAAGGTCTGTGTCAATGTACGGACGGTCGCGAAGGAAGATGCGGAATGCGATGAGAATGCATAAATGTTTCGGCCTGAGGGCGGCGCATACCGTATAATTTTTGTGCTACGACCACCGGTCCCTTCGGGAAAGTTCAGCGTCACACGGCTGTTTCTCGAGCCTAAGGATCTTTCAGGGATCGCGAATGAATTCCGCGACGAAGGTCAAGCCTCACCGGCAGCAATGACGGGAGTGGAAGACCGGGATCGATGGATCGCGAACCCACCTAGTCTATGGGGTTCGATGAAACCCCCCTGTGGCGGCTGATTTTGAAGACGGAAGTTTTGCGAAATCAGGAACGCCCGGCGGGACCGGTGGTCGTAGCGCGGGGATATTCCGGCAATGAATACCTGCGGGCCGCGTTGCACACACGACGACGAGCCCAACCGGGAGAATGAAAGTAATTGATGAATTGTCCATCGAACATGCGGGGAGTGCGCATGACCGATGGACGTGAGCTTGCGAGCTACGACTGGATCGCGGAACGATCCGTGAAATAGAACGTCAGCAGCGATGATCAGCCTGGTGGAATCGTCGCGGAGTTGGGTTTCACTCCGCGAAAGAGATCGGAGTCCGAAGTGATCCACTGGCCTTTGCGGCGCTCAATGGCCAGACCGGCCCATTCGGGATTGCCGTCTTTCCACTGTCCCCATCCTTTGGGGCCTTCCCATGTCTGCTCCTCGCGGTAATAACGCTCCGGGCATCCTTCAAACTTAACGCTGCCTCGGTAGTCCGTGCCGTTGAGCTTCATGGCGTCGGTCAGTTCCTCGGGGGTGACGGTGAACTTGAATTCGCGGAACTGGTGGAAGTGCAAGTCAGGCACCTGGCCGGGCATCACCTGGCCGAGCATGTTGTATTGCTGATATTCCGTGATCCAGCCGTCGGGCGCCTTGACCCAGTGCTCCTGCAGCTTGGCGAGGAACGCATCCGCTGCGGCCTTGTCATCGGCGGAGAGCTTCTTGCCATCGGACGTGGTCTTGGAAACCGTGACACCATCCGCGGATGACCCGCCGCCGCCGCACGCAGTGAGAGCCGTGGAGGCAAACAAGAGGGAGGCAAGTATTGCTGTGGACATGAATGTGCGAGTATTCATTGGAGGAGGCCTTGTGCGATGAACGATCGAGCGGTGGTGAAGGCGAGCGCGGTCATGGCGCCGCATTCGGAAAGTCGTGAAGAATCGAAAACCGCGGAGCAATCACTCTTTCACGAACTCGATGCTTTCACCCATCATCTTGCCCGTGAGCTTGCTGCCGGATTTGGTGAGCACCTGGGTGTCGCCTTGGAAGGTGATGGAGACCTTGTCGCCGTCAACGGTGTAGGTGCCTTCAGAAGACATTGAGTTGCCGCCACCGGACATGGTGACGGTGGCCTTGCCGCCGGATTTGAGTTCGAGCGTCATTTTGCCCATGGATCCGTCGGGGCCTTTTTCCTCGTGGCTGTATTTGCCTTGCACGCCGCCGCAGCCGACAAGCACAAGGGTGAGCGTGAGCGCGAGAACCGGAAGGGCACGACGAGTGATTG
>DASZQE010000594.1:0-1682 GCA_035550175.1 Phycisphaerales bacterium
GTCCGGCCGGCGCATGATGAGATCCCGCAGTCGCAACACACCCACCAGGTCGCCGAACTCGCTCGTGCAGTAGATGTACTGCACATCGAGGTCCGTGAACTGCTCGAATGACTCACGCAGCGAAGCAAGCACTTCCCCGATCGTCGCCGTGTCGATGCACGCGAGAAATTCCGTCGCCATCATTCCGCCAGCTTCGTTCGGACGATACTTGGCGAGTGAGCGAGCTTCCTTCGCCAGGGGCTCGCGCATCTGCCTAAGCACTGCGCGAGCCTGATGCGAAGCAAGATTCGCGATCAGGTCTGCGCGCCCGCGGCTATCCAGCGAATCGAGCACCGCCGCAGCGTCTTCCGGATCAAGTTCGCTCAGCGCATCGGCCGCCTGCGCATCGGGAAGCTGCTCAAGCAATTGACCTGCGTGCCTCGGCGCAAGGACCGCCAGCACACGAGCCTGATCATCCGCATCCAGCCCAGCGAATTCACTCAGCAAATCCGCAGGATTGAGCGCCGAAAGATGCGCTTCGAGCTGATCGACATTGCCGGTATGCGCGATTTCCTGAAGGGTCTGCAGATCTCCAAAAAGATCCGCCGACGGCACATGCGGTCCTTCATGATCCTCATGCGCACCCTCAGCGGACCGTTTCTCCGGCTGATTTTCAGATGAATTGTCGGGGTGCTGCTGATCCACATGCTAAGAATCGGCAGATCAATACTTCGGCGGTGAAATCAAGCCATGAGACTCAGGCCAGCGGATACGCACACCCAACATCTGAGCGAAAATTGCGTGGACGCTGAAGAAAAATGAGCCTCCGGTCAATAACCCGAAGGCTCCACAATGGTCATGAACGCAACCCAAGCACCGCGATGAATCAGGTGCTTACTTCACCCCATCCTTCGTTGCAATCAGCTTGATCATGTCCACGCACCGGGTGGAATACCCCATTTCGTTGTCATACCACGACACCACCTTGAAGAAGCGGTCGTTAAGCTGAATGCCGGCAAGTGAATCGAAGATCGATGAATGATGATCACCGATGAAATCCGATGACACCACTTCCTCATCCGTATAGCCGAGCACACCTTTCATCGCGCCCTGCGAAGCCGCCTTCATCGCTGCGTTGATCGCATCAAGCGACGTCGGCTTGGCGGTCCGGAACGTCAGGTCCACGCACGAAACCGTGGCCGTCGGCACACGGAAAGACATGCCCGTCAACTTGCCCTTGAGTGCGGGAATGCACAGCGCCACGGCCTTCGCTGCGCCCGTCGATGCGGGAATGATGTTCATGTACGCATTGCGCCCGCCGCGCCAATCCTTCTTTGACGGGCCGTCCTGCGTGGGCTGCGTGGCTGTCACCGCGTGAATCGTCGTCATCAAACCCTCTTCAAGGCCGAATGAATCATTGATCACCTTCGCGACCGGCGCAAGGCAGTTTGTCGTGCATGACGCATTGGAAATCACCGTGTGTTTCGCCGGATCGTAGTTCGATTCGTTCACGCCCAGACAGAACGTCGGAACCTTGTCAGGTTCGGACTTCGTCGGCGCGGAAATAAGCACGCGCTTGGCGCCTGCGGAAATGTGCGCGGAAGACTTGTCGAAATCGGTGAACAAGCCCGTGGACTCCAGCACGTACTGCACGCCGAGGTCTTTCCACGGCAGCTTCGCTGGATCTTTCTCCGACATGGTCT
>DASZQE010000595.1:0-6367 GCA_035550175.1 Phycisphaerales bacterium
CCCCAGCGCGCACGCAAGCGCCGTCGCTCCGCCTCGCAGTCGCCGGTTTGATCGCCTGATAACTTGCATTTCTGATTCAAGATTCGCAAGACGTGTCTCGAGTGATGTTTCAATGCTCATTCGTCAATCAGTCCTTCAAACAAGTTGCCGTGTGTTCCTGGAGGCTATGAACAACGGTTCAATCCGTCAGAAATTGCCGGTTCGGCTGAATCCCTGCCTGATTTGTTCACTCCCAATCGGCAATTACCATATCCGCAAGCGAGAATCATGCCTCGGCATGCGACTTCTGCATCCCCGCAATCTGCATCCATGCGGCGGCATACAGCTCGGCTCGCACCGGCAGATAGCCCGGATAATCGACTTTCGCTTTCTCAATTTCAGCCCCGTTCAACTCGACAACTCCAACAGTGTCAGTTGTTTCCAGCAGGATTCTTCCGTCAGGAGCAACTGCGATGGATGGCCCGCCGATCAAAACGCCCTCTTCCGCTGAAGGGCGGTTCACAGACAGCACGAATCGCCCGGTCGTCAGGGCAATGGCGCGAAACACGATCTTCCACCGTTCATACGTCGCCGCTTCCGTCGCCCGCGGCGCCACGATGACCCCGGCGCCTGCCGCCGCAAGGATCGCGCTCCCGATCGGCCTGTTGATGTCCGAGCAAATCTGCACGCCGACCGATAGGGGGAATTCATGGAAAACTTTGAGAAGCTCATGGCCAGGCTCATAGTGGTTCGTCTCCCAGAATCCCGGCTCTTCGGGAATGTGACACTTGCAATACGTTCCAATGAGTGCGCCGCGAGAATCAAAAACCAGAGCGGTGTTTCTTCGGATGCCTCGTTGATCTATCACAATCGCGCCGCCGATCAATCCTATCCCCGCTTCACGCACTGCTGCGGATTGAATCTTCGCGCGCTGTCCGCCGACCGCTTCAGCATCATCATCTCGCGGTGTTTGTGTTGCAGGCGACCATGGATTGAGCGGCAGTTCCGGCAGCACAGCGAGGTCAGCCCCCAACTTGGATGCCTCTTTCAGCCGCTCACGAAGCCGCCTTTCGCCGGTTTGATCGTGAAACACTTCGCTGATCAACGCCACTCGCATGCTCGGTTTGTTCATGGTCGCTCAGCCTACACGCGATTTTCAATCTCACGAGAGAAGAAAATCTTCCTCACTGCGTGATTTTGCGATACCTGTATCCATCATGGAGCCATATCGTGTTTCCGAAGTATGGAAACTCCTGCACACCGGCGCCTGAAGACCTTGGCCATTCGACACCTGCGTGCATGCGGGTTTCGAGCGGTGGCGACTGAAGTGTCTTGTCCGCTTCACAGGTACCGCGTGGATGTTGCGGGCTATCTGGATTCTGGTCAACCACCTGCTCAGCAGTCACTTCCCATCCCTCGCACGGTCATCATTGAATGCAAGCAGAGTCGAGCGGATTTCTACAGGCACGCTGACGATGCTCCGCAGCTTCGCCTGCAGCGGGATCACCTGCGGCGTATCGTTGACTCCATCATCGAGCATCACGTGAAGCCTCAGGAACCGCATCTGAGGCAATCGTCTTCAATGCTCTTTTCGGATCTCGAAGACTGGGATTTGGCCGAAAGTCGTCACCCCGCCTATCGAGAATCGGAAGATCAACTGCTCTCGGTGGAGGAAAAGCTGCACGGAAACACAAAGTTCTATTTTCTCTCTCGCTACCGGTTGGCGGATCAACTCTATATCGCAGCTCCTCAGGGGCTGATCGCTTCAACCGAACTCCCCTCAGGCTGGGGGCTGCTTGAATGTCCGGTTGCAATGTTGAATGCTGAAGAAGTCAACCTCGATGCATCACACGTCCATCCAACTTCGCCCACGACCGTAATCACGGGGAATCAACCGGCGGCTCCGGAGCAGCCGTTGGTTTCGCCTCTATTTGAATCATCCGAATCCGTCTGGCACAACGCGCTTCCACATCGACGCGCTCGTCTGTTGCGCAACATCGCTATCGCCGCCTGTTCAAGAATTCAGTGAGCCGATTCGCAGGTCTCGGGTTCATCCCCAATCCAGAATCACTGCGGTCAAGTCATCGATATTCACTTGGCCGTCGTGATTCACATCGCCTTGGCAGCCTGACCCGGTTGACACGCACACGCCCCATCCCGTGATGATCAGCGTGAGATCATCAATGTTCACCTGGCCGTCACACGTCAGGTCAGCCGGTCGAACTGGCGGCATGAGGAGCGCCGCAAAATTATCAAACACCGTTTCATATGCGGACATTGGAACATCTTCGTGCCCGATGCCAGGCAGCAGGTACAGCGTTGCCGGAACACCGCCTGCAACAAGCGCGTTGTACAAATCGACGCCCTGTGATGGCGGGACAATGCTGTCCGAATCGCCGTGTACGACCTGGAACGGCGGATCATCCAGTGTGATGTAATTCTGGGGAATCGCACTGTTGACCAGCGCCACTTCGTCCGCCCAGTCCGGATTGTCTTGATTCGCCAGCAGGTCTCCAAAGCAGACCCCGAAAAGCTGCGAGACGCTGCTCGAGCAGCTGGGATATACCTCGCCGTAACTCCACAGGTCAATCGGTCCGTAGAAATCCGCAGCCGCCTGCACTCTGCTGCTGTACTTGAGGTTACCCCCGGTCGTCCCTTCCAATTCGGGTACGTCACCTGCTGTTCCCACCAGTGTCGCCAGATAGGCTCCTGCCGAATCTCCAAAGACCGCGAAACGATTCGGATCCAGTTGGTATTCTTCAGCGTGAGCTCTCAGGAATCGAATCGCACCCTTCACGTCGTGAATCTGCGCCGGGAAAAGTGCTTGATAGCTGTATTCGTAGTCCACGGAGGCGACAGCAAAACCTCTCGCCAGCAGTGTGTCCACATACGGGGCAACATCATCCTTGCTGCCCACCACCCATCCGCCCCCAAAGAAATAGATCACGCATGGCCGCGGCCCGCAGAAAGAATCCGGCAAGTACACGTCCAGATGCTGCATGAAGCTGTCCGTCGCATACGCAACATGCTCAAATGTGGGGTCAGTGAACGCAGCGGCTTTCCCGGTTCCAAATGCAACCGAGGCACCAATCGCGCAAATTCCCGCCACAAACGAAGTGATCTTTCTCATGCCTAACCTCTATTGCCTATTATGCCGAAGTTTTCCATGTTGTGCCATGATTCGTCGTTGATTCTGTAATTAGATTAATCACTTAGTACGAGAGTCCCGAAATGACGACGGCACGCCCCGTTCCGTCGCTGGTGCCTCCTTCCTGAACATTTGCCAAATGCGATCCGACGAGTAGATCGCCGAAACCATCTCCATCAAGATCAGTTCCCGAACAGAGCGATTTGCCGAATCGCTTTTCACCGTTTCGCCCAAGAATGCTCTCAATCAGCGTTCCATCAGACCCATACACATCGACCGCTCCAACTTCAAAGCCGCATGGATTGATCGCTGCTCTCGAAACCATGTATCGGCCGCCACCGATGCCGATGTGTCCGCGTGTGCTCGCAACTGCGGATCCGAATTTCTGTCCATCGTTCAATTCCCCGGCAACAAGGTCAACCAGTTTCAATCCGTCCATGCCGGAGTACACCGCCGCTGCCCCGACTCCGTTTGCGCCCGGTGCGCCGATCAGCACGTCGTCATATCCGTCGCCGTTCGCGTCTCCCGCGCCGCACACGGCCGACCCAAGCTTGTCGCCTGCGTTTGACCCCGTAATCGTGATCAGCCTCTTGAACGATGATCCGACTTTGCCGTAGACATAGGCCCGACCCGCACTTGAACCTCCCGCATCATTTCCCGGCGCGCCCACGATAACGTCTGCGCGCCCGTCGTCATTGACATCGCCCGCAATGCCCACAACTTTTCCGAAGTTGTCTCCCCCATGTTGTCCGTTGAAAGAATCGATCGCCTTGCTGCTCTTCCATCCGAACACGTATACACGCCCTGAATTCGACCCCGCACCGTCTGCGAACGGTGCTCCAACTGCGAAATCCAACGTGCCGTCGCCCGTCAGATCCTTTCCGCCTGCAAGTGAGTATCCGAACTGATCGCCAGCATTCTTGCCTGTGAGCGTTAGCAGTTTGGTGTGCGTTTTCCCCGAATACAAATACACCCGCCCCGCATTCGATCCGCCTGCATCGTTGTGCGGCGCGCCGATCAGGTAGTCATCGTAATGATCACCATTCACGTCACCCGCAGGAGCAACCGACCATCCGAACAGGTCACCCACGTGCTCGCCGCCGAGCGACTTCAGCAATTTCCCGTCAGCGCCTGAATACACATACACCCGGCCTGCATTCGTTCCGCCCTGATCGTTGTACGGGGCACCGATAATGACATCCTCAACACCATCACGGTTGACGTCGCCTGCAAATGCCACCGACTGTCCGAATCGCTCGTCCGCCTTCTTGCCGTTGAAATGTCTCAATCCCTGACTCTGTGAATCGCCGAGTTCCTGTTCAAAGAAATCAAAGAGTTCGTCATAAGTCTCGTCCGGCAGTCCGTGTCCGGCGCTGTCAACGAGCGTCAATTCGCGGTGGATGCCTGCATCATGCAGCGCCGCCGCAAGATTCTGGCTTTGGCTCATCGGCACCGTTGTGTCGGCGGTTCCATGGGCAATGAAAAACGCCGGTTCATTCCCATTGATGTAGTTCATCGGGTTGGTTTGATCCAACATCGCCACCAATGTCGCGTAACTCGGGTCGTATTGGTTCGCGTTGATCTCAGGGATCGAATGCCCGATCAGCAGCGATTCAGACGCGGTCGGATTTCCGTCATACTCGCCCATGGCTGCCAGGTCGATCGGGCCGTACATGTCGCCGACCGCCTGCACCGCGCTCGAATAGGCGTTGTTTCCCGTATCGCCTTCGAGATTTGCGACGCCTTCCGAAGTCCCAAGCATCGTGGCGAGGTATCCGCCTGCCGATTCTCCGTACACGCCGATCCGATCCGCATCCAGGTTGTACTCATAGGCATGCGCTCGAAGCCAGCGGACCGCCGCCTTGCAATCAAACACTTGTGCCGGAAACGTCGCGTCATACGAAAAGCGATAGTTCATCGATGCCACCGCAAATCCGCGGTTCATCAATTCATCCGCCATTGATCCGATGTCCGCCTTGTCACCAACGACCCATCCGCCCCCGTGAATGAACAACACCACAGGCAACGGTTCGCAGCTCTCATCTGGCAAATACAAGTCAAGCGTGCATCGATAATGCACATCCGAATAATGTGCCGTGTCCACAGTGGGCGTTGCCGCTTCCGTTGCGTTGCACAAGATCCCTGCGGCCAAGAGAAACACGCCGCTCGTCAGTGCGATCCGTGACATTTCTGATTTCCGCAAAAATGAAACTTCTCGCTCCAAGTTGGTGATTCGCTCGTTCATTTCTTGATTGTCCGTGTCGGTTCGTAGGGGTCTGAATTCAGCCCTGGCTCCTTTCAAACCTACCCCATGCTGATTGCATGTCTATTCAGAACCATCTGTCATCAAAGCAGATAGGCGTTCTCAGCATGGTCTGTGGGGGTCTGACAACATGGAGAATCTCAAGGACACACCAAATCCGCGTCCGATTTCACTCGACAACATGTTTGGATTTGGTTCGGTCCCCCGTCACATCGTAACGGGGAAGTCTGTGAATGCGCTGCAATCTGAGATTTCCTGCATTGAATTCAGGCTCGATTCACTCAACTTCATACCATCCTGTAAGCCCGTCAATTCAATCTCGGAGCCTTCGCGCCATGTCCAAAGCAATTGTCGATCCGAATGAACTTCGTCGCTTCGCAAACGATCTGAAACGCTTCAACGAGTCATTACACAGCCAGATGTCCGTCCTCCACGGTCGCATGTCCACGCTCGGCCAATCTTGGCGCGATCAGGAGCACACGAAGTTCGCCGAAGAATTTGATCAGACCATGAAAGTCCTTGCCCGTTTCGTTGATTCTTCCACCAAGCACATCCCCTTCCTCATCCGCAAGGCCGAGCGCGTCGAGGAATATCTCCAGCAACGCTGATTCACCGTGGCACAAGGCGCAAAAGTCATCTCCCTCTCCGTCCTGACGGACGTCAAGGCTGCGCTTATCGAGTTTTCCGATCAGGCTCGCCGCGCTCTCAGTGAAACCATGACCGATGCCCAGCGCGTCAAGGTCTGGCTTGAGCACGAGCAAACCGTCCACTGGCAACAGGAAATTCGAAAGCGCACTGCAAAAGTCGCGGAAGCCAAAAGTCAACTCTATCGCGCTCAGATGCAATCTCGCGAGGAGCGCCCGTCTTGTGTTCTCGAACGAAAAGCCGTTGTTCGCGCTGAGGCTGCTCTGCAGGAAGCCTCTGAAAAACTCCAGAAAACCAAGCGATGGGCAAGCCTGCTTGATCGCGAAATCATG
>DASZQE010000596.1:0-2223 GCA_035550175.1 Phycisphaerales bacterium
CCGATCTCATTATTCGCCCACATGATGCTCACCAGAATCGTGTCCGGCCGCATCACCTCCTCCACCATCTTCACAGTGATCACCCCATCCGCCTTCGGCTCAAGAAACGTCACGTCAAACCCCTCACGCTGCAATCGCTTGCACGGATCAAGCACCGCCTTGTGCTCGTGAATCGCCGTGATGATGTGCCCGCGCCCCGTCTGTCCTTCTCCCGCCTTCGCGTACATGTGCGCCGCCCCCTTGATCGCCAGATTGTTGCTCTCCGTCGATCCGCTCGTCCAGATGATCTCCTTCTCTCCCGCGCCGATCAGCGCAGCCGCTTGCTCACGCGCCTGGTCTACCGCAGCTTCCGCCTCCCATCCGAACTTGTGATTCCTGCTCGCGGAGTTCCCATACTTCTCCGTGAAGTACGGCAGCATCTCCGCCACCACCCGCTCATCCACCCTCGTCGTCGCCGCATTGTCCATGTAGATCGGAAGCTTCACCGACATCGCACAAGTCCTCTCAAATCAGTCGTCTCGTTCGCAGAATCCCGACTCGCGCTCGAAATCCGGCCCGTTCTCGCCGTGCCCGACCGCAATTGAAATTCAGTCTCAATGACCTCTGGGATCATTCTAGCACGAGTTTCCCCACTTTCCCCCTCAATTCTTCATCAGAAATCACGATCACACCCCCACTCTCTACTGCTGCCAATGCGACCGCCGGCACATATCAACTCTCCGGCGGATTTTGGCACGGCAATCCCCCCCTCCGTCCACCTGTTCCGCCGACATCACACCGCCCGGTGATGATGGCCTCATCAACATCTATGACCATACCGCCGTCATCCTCACATGGGGCACCTGCAATTGAGACAACTCTGAGCTTGTGATGAAACGTCCATGATGCTTTGTGTTCCACAGGGAATTGAATCCGCTTATATCCTCTTGAAATCTTCTTCATTTTGTAATTGCTAGGTTCAGAATCGAAGTTAGGCTGAAGAGTTGCTGAGGAGGGCTCACTACGGAGCTTCCGGTCATGCACACCCTCCATACCTCGGGCATTCTCGCCGCTTCTCTCGGCCTGTTCATCACTCTGTCCGCCCCAGCCTCCACCATCCACGTCCCCGCCGACCAGCCCACCATCCAGGCCGCCATCACCGCCGCAATCGAAAATGACACCATCCTCGTCGCACCCGGTACCTACCATGAAGCCCTCAATTTCAACGGCAAACCCCTCACGCTCCTGAGCGAATCCGGTTCAGCTGTCACCATCATCGACGCCACCGGCCTCAATAATCGTCCTGTCACAATTCCCCCGCTCATCCCGTTCTTCAAATCCATAGGGCCCACTGATCCCGCCACAATATTCGATGGCTTCACTATCACCGGCGGCAAACCGCTCCCCGATACAAGCGCACAACAATTTCAAGGTGGGGGCATCAAAGTTGTGCAGAACAAACTGGTCCTCCTGAATTGCGTCATTTCTAGCAATATCTTGGCGCTGACATCAGGTCAACAAATGAGCTATCACGCCTATGGCGGCGGAATATACGCTTTACAATCCCATCTTACGCTGAGGCATTGCACCGTCTCTAACAACACTGCCAAAGGCGGAACGTCCGGCGCATCCGGCGGGGGCGTCTATTCCGTCAGCGGGTACCTCTTCGCAGCCGATTCACACTTCCTCAGCAATAGCATCCCCTACGGCGGAGGGGCGGGTGTCGGTGGCGGATCTGGTGCCGGAGTGTATACCGACAGTTCCGACATCATAAATTGCACATTCATAAGCAATAAAGTCGACGGCCCGCAGGCTGGCGCGGCAGGCCTTTCTTGCGCCAATTCTCGTGTGACCAACTGCCTCATATCTGGCAACATTCTGTTTTCCGGCACAGACTTCGCAAATCCCGGTGCGGGAGTCGGCGCAGTCAGTACGGTTACATTCACTAACTGCACAATCGCCTTCAACAAATTCTCGGGCACCGTCTATCCCGATTCAATCGGTGGCGTGTATGGGCTTCCGATGATCACGAATTGCATCGTCTATGGCAACGATGGAATCCAGATCGGATCGTTTTCCTCTTCGTCTGCCTCGGTGAATCAGAGTTGTGTTCAGAATGGCTTCCCCGGCACCGGCAACATCTCCGCAGACCCCCTCTTCATCGATGCTCCCAACGGCAACTTCCATCTGCAGGACAATTCCCCCTGCCGCGACACCGGCGACCGCTCACTCCTCCCGCTCGAC